>JBARIB010000623.1:0-5600 GCA_049799535.1 Allostellaceae bacterium
TTTGAGGTCGAGATCGGCCTGCCACATCTCGTCGGTCAGTGTTTCGGAGGGCCCGCGCGTCGACTGGCCGGCATTGTTGACGTAGATGTCGATCTTGCCGAACTCCGACATGATCTGGTCGTAGGTCCTGCGGATGTCCGCCGCCTTGGATACGTCGCAGCTGATCGCCGCGACTTTGCGGCCCGGGACGCCGGCTTGGATCTTGGCCTTGGCCTCGGCGAGCGTCCCCTGGTCGCGTGCGAGGATTGTAACGTCGGCCCCCGATTTGGCGTATTCCTCGGCAATCGCCAAGCCCAGCCCCTTACTGCCGCCGGTGATGACCGCGCTCTTTCCGTCCAAGCGAATTTCCATGTCGATCCTCCTTCAGGGTTATTGATATCGGCAGCGGCGATTACTTGACCGTCAGGCGGTCTATTTCTTCCATCTCCTCCGGCGTCAAGCGCCACCTTGCCCCCCGGACATTCTCTTCCACCTGCTCGGGCCTCGTAGCGCCGGCGATGACACTCGCGACCGCGGGGCGGCAGGCGAGCCAACTCAATGCGAGTTCCAGCAGAGTATGACCGCGCTCGGCGGCAAAGCCCTCGAGGCGCCCGACCCGTGTCCAGTTCTCGTCGGTCAGGTTGCGCTCCTGCGCTCGCGCCATCGTGGCGAGCCGGCTGCCATGCGGCAGCGGCGCGGCGGGCTGGTATTTGCCGGTGAGTAGTCCGTCAGCCAACGGACGGAACGGGATCAGCCCGAGGCCATAAGCTTCCAGAACCGGCATCATCTCTTGATCGAGATTGCGCGCGAGGAGGTTGTATTCTTCCTGGCATGAGATGAATTGATGCAACCCGAGGTGTTTCGCCGTCCACTGCGCCTCGACAACCTGCCAGGCTGGCAAGGTGGAGCAGCCGATATAGCGAACCTTGCCCTGTTGGACGAGATCGTCAAGGGCGCGCAACGTTTCCTCGATCGGAGTCAGCGGGTCGGGCTGGTGCTGCTGGTAGAGATCGATCCAGTCGGTTTTCAGGCGTTTGAGGCTTGCCTCGACTTCGGCCATGATGTAGCGCCGCGAGGCGCCTTGCAGCCGGCCCGAGCCGTCCATCGGGCGGGCAAATTTTGTCGCCAGCACGATGTCCTTGCGGCGGTCGCCGAGGATCTGGCCCAGTACCGTTTCAGAACTGCCGCGCGGATCGCCATAAGTGTCGGCTTCGTCGAAGAAGGTGATGCCGAGATCAAGCGCCTTGTGCACGACCTTCTTCGTCGCTTCGAAATCTATACGGCCGCCGAAATTGTTGCAGCCCAGCCCGACGAGGGAAACAAGAAGACCGGATTTGCCTAAAGTACGCTGTTCCACCGACGAGCCTTTCGCCAAGCGCCGCGGATCTGTATGAGCGGCCGCACTATAGGAGCTGGACCGAGAGGGCGCCATCGCCTACCCGTGACCGCAAGAGCCGCGGCTACTCAAAGTCGCAATCTTGGCGCAAAGGAGCCTCGACCGCAGCGTATGACCAGAATGTTATTACCGATCTTGGGGGGCGACAATGAACCGGTAGAGCAAGAAACGACGAGCATGGAGGTGGTGGTATCTGCTGCTCCTCATGCAATTCGTGGCCGTGCTCTGGCCGGCGTTTTACAATAATATCGAGCCCGCTGGGATCGGCATGCCATTCTTCTACTGATATCAACTGCTGTGGATCCCGATTGGCGCAGCGCTCATCGCGATCGTCTATTTCGCGACCGAAGATTAGCCTGACTCCCCAGCCAGATTGGACGCCGGCCCTTCACCGACTACGGCAAGGAGCGCGCTGCCGTAGCGTTCAAGCTTAGCGCGGCCGATCCCCGGGATAGCTCCGAGCGCTGTCAGCGAGGCCGGGCGGCAGCGCGCGATCTCGATCAGCGTTGAATCGTGAAAGATGACGTAAGGAGGAACTTCCTGCCGCCGCGCTTCCGCAATACGCCACGCGCGCAGCGCCTCCCACAGCGGACGTGCAGCGGGATCGAGCTCTGAGTTCGGGGCGATTTTGCGATCGGGCTTAGACTTCTGCCGGTGAGCACCTGTCGCGTCGATCCGAAGGCGAACGGCCTTATTGCCGCGCAGGATTTCGGCTGCCCCCGGCCCAAGCGCGAGCCCCCCGTGACCGGCGATATCCGGCAACACGAACCCTTGCGCCACCAGTTGCCGGAATACCGATAGCCAACCCTGGCGGTCGAACTCGGTGCCGACTCCGAAGGTCCTCAGCCGATTGTGACCGAGCCTCAGGATGCGCTCGGTTTCGGCACCAAGCAGCACGTCGATGAGGTGACGCGCGCCAAAGCGCTGCCCGGTCCGGTAAATTGCCGAGAGCGCCTTTTGAGCGGCGATCGTTCCGTCGCAGCTCGGGACAGGCGTGCGGCAGTTGTCGCAATTGCCGCAGGGCGGGTGATCAGCCTCGCCGAAATAACCCAGCAAAACTTGCCGCCGGCACGATACCGTCTCGCAATAGCCGATCAGCGCCTCAATCTTCTGCCGCTCGATCCGGCGCTGGCGGTCCGTCAACTCACCAATATCGAGCAGCCGGAGCAGGTTCATCACATCGGCCATGCCGTAGGTCATCCAGGCATCCGCTGGAAGCCCGTCCCGCCCGGCTCGCCCCGTCTCCTGGTAATAGGCTTCGAGGTTCTTTGGCGCATCGAGATGCGCTACGAAGCGTACATTCGGCTTATCGATCCCCATTCCAAACGCAATCGTCGCGACCATCGCGACGCCTTCTTCCTTGATGAAATGCTCCTGGTGACGTTCGCGCGTAGCGGGATCGAGACCGGCATGATAGGGGAGAGCATCGCGCCCTCGCCGCTGCAACCAGCCGGCGGTCTCTTCGACCGCGCGCCGCGTGAAACAGTAAATGATCCCGGCATCGTCGGAATGCTCGGCCGAGAGAAACTGCCAGAGCTGCTCCAGCGGATTGAGCTTGGGTATGACCCGGTAGACGAGGTTTGGCCGGTCATAACCGGCGGCAAAGATCCGCGCCTGCCCCAACCGGAGCTGGACGACGATGTCGCGCCGCGTCGGAGCATCGGCAGTCGCTGTAAGAGCGACCAGCGGCACGCCGGGAAACCGCTCCTTTAGGATCGAGAGTTGCTGATATTCCTGGCGAAAGTCGTGGCCCCATTGCGAGATACAATGGGCCTCGTCGACCGCAAAGAGGCCGAGCCGGGACTGCGCCAGAAGCTCCAGGCACCGCGGTGTGACCAGCCGCTCGGGTGAGACGTAGAGGAGATCGAGCCCTGCCTCACGAACAGCGCGCTCGGTATCGGCGACTTCGCCTGGCGTTAGCCGCGAATTGAGGGCTGCTGCCCGTACCCCTGATTGGCGCAACGCGTCGACCTGGTCCTTCATCAACGCTATCAGGGGCGAGACCACGACGCCGAGACCGTTGCGCAGCAGCGCCGGGATTTGATAGCACAGCGACTTGCCGCCGCCAGTCGGCATCAGAACCACGGCATCGCCGCCGGCGGCGACGTGCTCGATGATCGCCAGCTGCTGACCGCGGAAGCTCTCGAAGCCAAAGACACCGTTCAGGACAGAATGAGGGGTGGGCTGTGCGTCGCTGCTCACGGGGAAATCCGGCACTTCATGGTCCGCAGGGTTCACGGCGACTCTGCGTGCGGTAAAATGCCCGAAAAAGGATCGCGTTTCTCCTCTCCGTTGTCGCGAAGGCTGCGCTTGGTGCTCCGGGCACCGATCGCATCAGGATCTGGCATCGCCAGCGACCCCTTACAGACCCCATCTTCGGGCACATCGAGCACCTTCTACCTCTGCGGAGCGTTAGTTGGTCCAAAGGCCGAGGCGAGATGATCCAGGGCGTCATCACCTTTCGATTGCGACAAAAGGCGATCCGACTGCACCTGAACCGGACGAGCTCTTCGCCCTAAGATTGTACCGTGAGCAAGGAAACGATAAAGTGGGCGATGGCGGGTCTGCGCGGAACCGCGAGCGCGAGGAAATGTTCAAGCCCGCAGCGAGATCCGAGCGCATTACGCTTTGCAGGGCAAGCGAGGTAGCGTGCCAATTTGTCGTACGGCTCGAGACCGAAGCACGCGGTGCCTGGCGGCCCTTGTTGTCGGGCTCGCGATCAGCGTCTCCACCTTTGCTCCTCAACCGCTGCACCCGGGTACCGCCCTCGCGGAAGAGGCGACGCCGCCACCGAGCGCCAGCAGCGCCGAACCCGATCCGGCGGCTTCGGAGACGGCCCCGTTCACCGGCAATGCCGAGCTCAAGGCGCGTCTCGACACGCCAGGCAAGCTGACGATAGCCGGTGAGCATTTGCATCCCGCCTTGCTGCGGCGGTTCTACGCCGAGCACGCTTATCAGACGGTATGGGATAGTCACCCGGCCGAGGCCAGTCGCCTGCAAGAGGCCGTGCTGCGCGCCGGGGATCACGGGATTGACCCCGGCTTGTTTCACGGCGCCGCGCTGGCCAGCCGCGGCACAAGCCTCTCGCCGCTCGAACAAGATCTGTTGCTCTCCGATGCATTTCTCTCCTACGCCGATGCGCTGTCGCGAGGCGCAATGCCGATCGAGGATCGGATGGATGACGAGGACCTGACCCCCGAGCCGGTCGATATCGTCGCGGTGCTGGATGCTGCGATCGCCGGTCCCGATCCGGAGCGGATGATCGAGGCGCTCGCTCCTTCCTCTCCCGATTACGCTGTGATGCGCCGCGCCTACGTGGAATATAGGGCTATCGCCACCGGCGCCCGAACCGTGAGAAGCAAGTCCGGGCGAGCCTTACCGGACAGGGCAGGGATAGCGGAGCGGCGAGCGCGGCAACTCGCGATCAATCTCGAGCGTCTCCGCTGGTTACCACGGCACATGCCGCAGGATCGCGTCGTCGTCAATGCAGCGATCGCGCGGCTTCAGCTCTTCCGCGACGGGCGACCGATCTTCACGACGCGGGTGGTCGTGGGAGAGACGGATAAGCAGACGCCCGAGTTTATATCGACGATCAACGATATTTTGTTCAACCCGCCTTGGAACATTCCCCGTTCCATCGCACAGAAGGAAGTCCTCCCGAAATTGGCGGGCGATCCGTCCTACCTGGCCAGCCATCACATGCGGTTTCGCAGCCACGGGGAGATCCAGCAAGACGCCGGGCCTTACAGCGCGCTGGGCCGGCTCAAATTCGAGATGGACGATCGGTACGACGTTTATCTGCACGACACCCCGACCAAGTCGCTGTTCCAATCTGCTGCGCGGATGATGAGCCACGGCTGCGTGCGCATCGAAAACCCACGCAGCTTGGCCGCGTTGCTCGTGGGTCAAGGGGTGGAGGCGATCGACAAGGGTATTGCCGCCGGACACACGAATCGCTGGGCGCTACCCGCGCCGATGCCAGTTTTCATTGTCTATCAGACGGCGTATGTCGAATCGGATGGCTCAATTCAGTTTCGCGGAGATCCCTACGACCGCGATGACGAGATTTGGCAGCACCTAACCCGCAGAGTTCGGCTGCCGATGGCACAAGATTCTGACGCTGGCCAGCGGAAAGGGTGATCACGTCAAAGACTGGTTCAACCGTCAGTCAAAGAACACGACAGCAAACTGCCATCCAATCGGTTGATTTTCATCATCGGGGTTG
>JBARIB010000624.1:0-4126 GCA_049799535.1 Allostellaceae bacterium
CCAGCCCCGCTGGAGCTGCCGCGCCGGTGGTGATTCCAGCAGGAGGTTAGTGCCTGTAGATTCTCTGTAAAAACAGGAGAGCGGGGCCCGTGAATGGCAGCATTACAACCAATAGGAGAAATATCGCTGCTGATTTGCTGCAGATGCAGCGCCGGTAACAATCGACTCTATCCAGGGTTGCTGAGAGTGACTGAGTCAGGTTGACGATCGGCCCAGCCTTCCCAGTTTACCCCGCATAGTGGACAGGAGGGCCGATCATGGCGAAACCGGTTCCCGAGGGCTATCACACCATCACGCCCTATTTGATCATCAGCGGCGCGAGCCAGGCCATCGAGTTCTACAAGAAGGCACTCGGCGCCAGCGAGGTGCTGCGGCTGGGCGATCCCGGCGGCAAGGTGCATCATGCCGAGATCGCGATCGGCGATTCCCGGGTCATGCTGGCCGACGAGCACCCGGAGATCCAGGCGCTGAGCCCGAAGACGATCGGCGGATCGCCAGTAACGATGCACGTCTATGTCGAGGATGTCGATGCCGCGGTCGAGCGCGCCGTCAAGGCCGGAGCAAAACTCGTCCGGCCGGTGGCGGACCAGTTCTATGGCGATCGTACTGGCGGCATCGAGGACCCGTTCGGCTACCGCTGGTTCATCGCGACGCATAAGGAGGATCTGACGATGGACGAGATCCGCCGCCGCGCCGCGGCCCAGAATAGGTAGCCGCGCTTCAATCCACCTCGCCGCAGAGCTAAATATTAGCCGAGTCCAACATAGGAGATTGCGATGAACGACCAGACGCGCATCGAACTGGAAGCCGCGACCTTCCGCCGGCTTGTGCAGCATCTGCGTGAGCGTACCGATGTCCAGAACATCGATTTGATGAATTTGGCCGGGTTCTGCCGCAATTGCCTCTCAAAATGGTACCGCGCCGAGGCCGAAGATCGCGGCATCGCTCTGTCGGATCCCGAATCGCGCGAGATCGTCTACGGCATGCCCTATGACGAGTGGCGGGCGAAATACCAGCAGGAAGCCACCGCTGAGCAGAAAGCCGCCTTCGCCGCCTCGCAGAAGCATTGATGGAAGAAAGCGCGCTCGCTATCGTCGCGGCTGCCGCCGGGGGGCGGCATCGCAACAGGGGAAGAGTGGAACCATGCCCGACGTTGGGGGTATCGCTGGCGCGCAGCTGAAGTCCTTTATCGAGCGTATCGAACGGCTCGAAGAGGAAAAACGTGCGCTCGGCGACGACATCAAGGATGTCTATGCCGAAGCCAAGGGAACCGGGTTCGAGCCGAAAATAATGCGCCAGATCATCAAGATTCGCAAAATGGACCGGGACGAGCACGACGAGCAAGAAAGCCTGCTTGATCTCTACAAGCGCGCGCTCGGGATGCTGCCTGAGCCGGAGTCGCGGCCCGCGGCGGCGGAATAACGCGGCCGGGTCGGTAAGTTTCAGCCCAAGTGTCGGCGCAGCGCTGCGAGTAGCGCGTCCGCTTCGGCCTCAGTTGCATCGAAGCGGCACACGAAACGCGCAAGGGTCTTGCTTCGGCGATAGAACTGGAAGCCGTCTTCTTCCAGTGCATCCATCACCGTATCGGGTAATTCGAGAAAGATCTCGTTGGCCTCGACCGGTGCCAGCAGACGCGCCGCCGGGATATAGCGCAGCCCGGCGGCGATTTGGGCTGCAATGCGATTTGACGCATGCGCCATCTCCAGCCACAGGCCATTCTCGACATAAGCGATCAGCTGCGCCGAGGCGAACCGCATCTTCGACCAGACTTGGCCAGCGCGTCGCAGCTGCGCGGCAAGGCTGTCAGCGATCTCGGGCGAGAAGACGACAATCGCGTCGCACAATGCGCCGCCGTTCTTTGTAGCCCCAAAGGACATGACGTCAACACCAGACCGCCAGGTCAGCTCGGCGGGATTACAGCCGAGCCGCGCCACGGCATTGGCGAAACGGGCGCCGTCCATATGGAGCTTGAGGCCGCGGCGTTGGGCTACCTCGGCAACCGCACGGATTTCGTCGATCGTGTAGACCGCGCCGAGATCGGTGGCCTCGGTCAGACTAACCGCGATCGGCCGGCCGCGGTGCAGCTGGGCCGGGGAGATTCCGGCGACCACGTCGTCCAAAAGCGACGAGTTGATCTTTCCGTGTTCGCCACCGATCGCGGCAAGCTTGAGGCCGCCGCCAAAGAACCCCGTCGCGTTGGCCTCGGACGTATTGATGTGCGCGACTTCGCTGCAATAAACGATGCCCCAAGAGGGGCCGAGAGAGGCCAATGCCAACGCATTGGCCGCGGTCCCGGTCGCAACCGGAAAAACCCGCACCGAGGTCTCGAACAGCTCGGAAAAGCGCTGCTGCAGGCTTGCCGTCCACTCGTCCGCGCCATACCCCAGCGCTGTCCCGTGATTCGCTCGCAGCAGCGCTTCGAGTAGCTGCGGCGCAGCACGACCCGTATTGTCGCTGCGGTAATCGATCGTCCGCCGGGTTTGGCTGTCGATACGCAACCCTTAGCCTCTCTTCCCCGAGGCGCCGCGGGAGTGTGCCACACGGAGCATGATTGTCTGGCGGCCGCGCGGTTGGCCGGCATAGGAAGGGACATGCAGATGGGCACCGCGAATGACAATTGATTGCGCCCGGCCGTGCGGCTGGTTCGATGCGCTTAGAATAGGCTTGGCGCGGCGCTTTTGCGGTTGGTTCACGGCCGTGCGGGTCGCCGGCGGATTTGGGGCTGCACGAGCGACCCGCTGGACGGGCGCAGCCGGCGCGATCTGCGGCGAGGCCATCAGCACCGGAGCATCCAGCAACCGCTTTTCGGGCAGAGTTACGCGTGCTGGCGCGACAGGGTGTCCATTAGTGAAGATCGAACGCGGCACGACCGTCGCGAATTGACGGTTCGCGAAATCTTCGCTGAAGTTTTCCAAGGGCGGCTCACCATCGGCTCGCAACCCGATCGTCGTGACGTCGCCAACCTGCCCGATGTTGAGGCTCCAGACGTAATCGACATCCCGCGTATAGCTCGGCCAGTACACCTCGCCCGGTGCAAGCGGGAACCAAGCGACCGTGGCGCCGTCCTCGGAACTCAGCCCAACCCCGGGGGTACCGAGAAACGCAACCACCCCCGGTGCATAAAGCGGGCGGTCGACAAAATTTCCCGGTACCCAGGCCCAGTGCTCGTTGATCAGCGCCCAGCGGCCATAGTGCGATGGGGCGAAACCCCAAGGCTGATCGTCGATCCAGGTCCAGCCCCAAGGCGGGATCCAGCGCCAATGTCCGAAACGGTAAGGGGCCCACTCTTCCGACCCGGTCGGGAACCAGACGGGACCATAGTCCGGGTTGACCCGCCATATGCCGGCGGCATCCAGGTCGGCAAAGCCCGTCATGTCTCGAGTAATGTAGTATAGGGCGGCAAGGCGCGTCTCGTCGTAGTCGCGCTCCCGGCACCATTCGACAAAGTTGTCCGGCGCCATTGCCTCGGTTATCGCGGGGGCGTCGCTTGTCATAACCAGCATTTGATCGCTCTGCAGATGCGCGGCGCCGCTGCCTCCCACGAACTGCGCTTGGCCCTCAAAAACCGTGACTTTTGACAGCTGATCGCCGCTGCCGGCATCAACGTCATAAAGGCCGGGGGCGAGCAGCCAAATACCACCCTGCGCGAAGTCGACCTCGACGACGTCTTCGTTCCCCAACTCGTGCAAGCGCACGGCTAATCGTCCCCGTGACACCGCGATTTGAACGTAGTGATTGCTCAAGCTGGCGAGTTCGACTTCAGTGTCGCCCGACAGGTCGACTGTATTCGCGCCGATTTGGACCTCGGCGCGGGATCGGGAATCGGTCCGCAGCGCTTGCCCGGCGAAGACCGGCTCATTCACCTCGGCATCGGCCCACCCAGCTCCCCCGGGGTTACGGAGATCGACATTCCCCGAAGCGAGGCTGACCCGGCCGACCCGGCTCGGTGGTAAGTCCGCAACGGGGGCGGGCGCGGGAAGAGCGGCCTCCGCGGCGGCAGCCGGCTCCTCCGGCAAAGTCGCGTTTTCCGCGAATACCGGAACGATCAATCCAACCGTTGCAATGCAATAGACATACAGAAAGAATCGCATGCGCGAGACCCCCCGCTAACCCCTGCCGCAACTTT
>JBARIB010000625.1:0-1689 GCA_049799535.1 Allostellaceae bacterium
GGGCAGGGCTCGGGCTGATCGACGCTGTTGGTCGCCTCGATGTCAAATCCGTCGAACTCCAGGCGCGCGTCGGGATCGCCACCGGGCTGGTGGTGGTCGGCGATCTGATCGGCGAAGGCTCGGCGCAGGAGCAATCGGTCGTCGGCGAAACGCCGAACCTCGCCGCCCGTCTGCAAACCCTTGCCGAGCCGGGCGCGGTCGTCATCGCCGCGAGCACGCGCCGGCTGGTCGGCGATCTCTTCGAGTACCGCGATCTCGGCGCCGTCGAGGTGAAGGGCATCACCGGACCGGTGCCGGCATGGCAGGTATTGCGCTCGAGCGCCATCGAGAGCCGGTTCGAGGCATTGCGCGGATCGGCATTGACCCGGCTGGTCGGCCGCGACGAGGAAATCGAGCTGCTGTCGCGCCGCTGGGCGCGCGCCAAGGCCGGGGACGGCCAGGTCGTGCTGATCTCCGGCGAGCCCGGCATCGGCAAGTCGCGGATCACCGCGGAATTGGAAGAGCGCCTCCACGCCGAGCCATATCTCCGCCTGCGCTATTTCTGCTCGTCCTATCACCAGGACAGCGCGCTGTTCCCGTTCGTCGAGCAGCTCGGCCGCGCGGCTGGGTTCGCACGCGGCGACCCGCCCACGGCGAGGCTGGAGAAGCTCGAAGCCCTACTGGCCCGTGCCGCGTCGCCGGAGGAGGATGTGGCATTCCTCGCCGATCTCATGTCATTGCCGGCTTCGGAGCGCCACAAGCTGCCGAACCTCAGTCCGCAGCGCAAGAAGGAGCGGACACTGGAGGCGCTGATCCGCCAGCTCGAGGGTCTGGCGCGCCAGCAGCCGGTGATTATGGTTTTCGAGGATGCCCATTGGAGCGACCCAACCTCGCGCGAATTGCTCGACCTGACCGTCGAGCGGATCGGCAGCCTACCGGTGCTGCTGATGGTGACGTTCCGCCCCGAGTTTGAGCCGTCTTGGACCGGTCAGTCACAGGTGACGATGCTGGCGCTCAATCGACTAGACCGGCATGACCGGACCGCTCTGGTCGAGCAGATCGCCGGCGGCAAGGCGCTACCTTACGAGGTTATCGTCCAAATCGCCGAGCGCACCGACGGCGTGCCGTTGTTTGTCGAGGAATTGACCAGGAGTGTACTGGAGAGCGGTGTACCACTGGTCGGGATCCCGACCACCTTACATGACTCGCTGATGGCGCGGCTGGACCGCTTGGAGTCGGTCAGACGGGTGGCGCAGATCGGTGCCGCGATAGGGCGCGAGTTTCCCTACGGTCTGCTGCAAGCTGTGTCCCGCCTTCCCGAGGACGAGCTGCAAACGGCGCTCGCTCGGTTGGTCGCCTCCGGGCTGGTCTTCGAGCGCGGCACGCCGCCCGACGCGGTCTATAGCTTCAAGCACGCGCTGGTGCAGGACGCAGCGCACGGCAGCCTGTTGCGCAAGGACCGGGAGCGGTTGCACGCGCAAACTGCAGAAACGCTCGAAGCCCATTCCCCCGAGATTATAGAAAGCCAGCCCGAGCTTCTCGCGCAGCACTATTCCGAAGCCGGTTTGGTCGAAAGGGCTGTCGCCTTTTGGGGCAAGGCAGGTCACCGGTCTGTCGCGCGCTCGGCGATGGCGGAAGCGACCGCGCAATTTCAAAAGGGGTTGGACCAGCTGGCGCTGCTGCCCGAAATCCCCGAACGTCGGCAGAAGG
>JBARIB010000626.1:0-2201 GCA_049799535.1 Allostellaceae bacterium
AAACACCGCCCCCCGCCCGCTAACGCAGCGATCAGGATCGACACCTCATGATGCCGTCAGCGCCGACCCACCAGCCAGTGATGCTCGCCTCTGGCCGCTCTCGGCCAGCACAGTCCCCGCTTACTGCAGGGCAATAAATCCCCCGGCATCGCACCGCAACCCTGTCCGGCAACGCCCGCAGTGCTCGTCAGCCCGTCACCCACACCCATCCCGCGACGCAAAGCGACTGGGCGGCGCCTTGATCCAACCTCGTCCAACCTGACGCCGCGGCCAAATCCCCATAGAGCCCGCAGCACCGACGGTGCCCCTACTTCCCGCGATTTCGTGCCTTGGCGCTTTTCAGACGCCGGCCGCCCGAGCATGTGGAGACCTCGTCACTGCCGGCGTCCGAAAACCTGCACACGAGCAGAAATGCTCAGCATTGCGTTGGCGAGGCCTTCGGGCAAGCATGCAAAACCTATCCCGCCAACGAGTCCTAATCACTTGCGGCGGTACTAGGTTGAAAACCTGAAAATGGACTCACTGGCCACAGTCCAGCAGGGCCGTCTGGCAGGGGCAAACCTTGGCGGCGTCCACACGTTCCTTGGCGTTCCTTATGCAAAACCTCCCGTAGGGCCAATGCGTTGGCGCGCGCCCGAACCAGCCGAGCGCTGGGACGGCGTGCGGCCCGTTAATCTCTTCGGGCCGATCGCCATACAGACCGCCGGCGCCTGTTTCGCCTTGCGCGAGACGCGGCAAAGTGAAGATTGTCTGTCATTGAATGTTTGGTGCACTTCGCTCGACCGCGAGGCGCGACGGCCAGTCATGCTTTGGATTCATGGCGGGGGCTACTTGGGGGGTGCGGGGTCGGAGGATGCCTATGATGGCGCTAGCCTCGCGCGACTGGGCGTCACGGTCGTAACCTTCAACTATCGCCTGGGCGCCTTTGGCTTTCTCGCCCACCCTGATGCTGGTGCTAACTTCGCCGTGCTGGATGTTCTCATGGTCCTCGAATGGATCGCTCAGAATATTGGGGCATTTGGCGGCGATCCGGAGAACGTCACGATCTTCGGGCAATCCGCGGGAGCCGGGGCGGTCCGCACATTGCTGTCGACGCGCCGTGCGCGCGGACTGTTTCATCGCGCCATCATGCAGAGCGCAGGCTTTGAGCCGAGTGCCATCGCCCCGCCATGGACCTTCGCCCGAACGCAGGCGGCAACGGAGCGTCTCATGGAGTTGGTTGGCGCAGGAACAGTCGATGAACTGCGCAGCATACCTACGGATATTATGCGCAAGGCGTCGCATGCTGTGAGCGGTGTCGTCCCGCAACCGGGAAAGGTCCATACGCCTGCCAACCTGGTCTGGGTCCCGGTACCCGACGAACTGGTGGACGCAGCAGGCTTTCCTGGCTGGGCTGATGATGTGCCCATCATGTTTGGGACCACGGAAAACGAGGCGCGGTATTTCATCAAACCCAGCGGGCCTCAATTGCCTTTTCCGCGCAGTATAGGCGTAGCGATTCTGAGACTCGTCAAACCAAACGGCATTTATAGCTGGGCTATTGTTAAGAAGGTCGCAACTGCGCTCTGCGGAGCGCATGTCCAACAAGTTATGGACATCCTCCATCGGTCCGGCAAAACACCCTATGTATGTCTGGACTGGTTGATGACCTCAATGATCTGGAGGGAGCCGGCGCATCAGACGGCCGAGCGCTTTAACGCACTCCATAGACCTGTCTATTGTTACAATTTCGGCCGCGTCTCACCGGGAGCGCGGACCAGCCGCGATTTGGCACGGCATACTGCCGAGATTCGGTATGTGTTCGGCAATCTCACTGCCGACGGCCAATATAACGAAGCGGATCAAAAAGTTGCCGACGCTATGCAATGGGCATGGACCACGTTTGCCCGAACGGGGGTGCCCCGATCCGATGGAAATGGCTGGCCGGCCTTTGAGGCAGGCGCTCCAGAATATATGTTGATTAAAGATGAGCTATCGCCTCGCCCCTACGCTGTCGATGAATTGATGACCGTCATCTCCTCAATGCGTGGATTCTGGGAAAACTTGGGCGCTCGAAAAGGAGGCTAGAGGCCCTGCAATCCTGCGCTGATAATCCTCTGTGCAGGGGTGGTTCGCGCTGCCGGAGCCTACCGCAAGGTCGGCATGCTCGAACAGCGCTTGGTAGCCCGGCCGAATCAGCAGGCGAGTGCGGCAACTTTGCT
>JBARIB010000627.1:0-5121 GCA_049799535.1 Allostellaceae bacterium
CCCTGAAGACCGCAGTGAGAGTGGTGTCGACACAGATCGTTCGCGCGGCCAGAGTAGCGCCATCATGCACAGAGTGTACCCGACCGCCAACAGGACGTAGCCGATCCGGGTCGAGAACGACTCCGGGGTCGTCGTGGGCAACGGCGACATGCCCGATCCTAACAGAATGAGGAATGTCGTCAGCGCTCCGGCATACATCTTGGCAGAGCCGGCAGTTGCCCGCCCAGCCAGGATCAGCCCGACGAGAAAGACGGTCAGGAACAGGAAGGGCAGCGACGGGCGCAGCTCGACGAACGCAAAGGCCAGGGAGGCAAGCACACCGCTCAGCAGATTGACGGCGACAAGGCTCAGGGCGGAACGGACGCTGGTTGCGAAGTCAAACTGAAGCAGCACGGAAGCGACGGTGATCGGAAGGACGAGCGCCAAGGAGAGGGCGTTGTTGGTCAGGCAGAGCGCCATGGCGCCGAGCAGGATAGCCGCATTGGCGAGAGCCCGCATGGCGGGCCTGTCGGTGGCCGGGGCCGCCTGCGGCGCGTTCTCGGTCGCATCGTGGCCTGGCAGAATGGCATGGGCGAGCCACGACAAGACCACGGCGCTCAGGTAAGCTTGGAGCAATATTGCAATTATGCTTGTGTCTAGCGTGTCGTGCACGCGATCGAGCAGGGTCACCGTGATCGCGATCGCCAAGCAGAGGAAGATCACAGGGCCACCTTGTCCCCGCGCCTGTACGAAGAAGCACACGAAAAAGAATAGACCGAGCAGCGCCAGCAGCTGGATCGCGTTGTCGCTAAAGATGCCGTTAATAACAATGAAAGCCTGTCCGACGACCAGCACGAGCCCGACGAACGCGACTGCCTTCGACAGCGGCAAGGGCCCGGCGCCAAAAATCAGGAATTGCACCGCGAGGACCGGCCCAAAGAAGGGTATGACCTCGCCCGTGGCGAGGTTCAACGTGAATCCGGCAGCGACCGCGAGCGCGACCCGCAGCCCGATGCGGCGCTGGCGTGACAGGATCGCCTCCGCGGCGGCGGAAGCATCAGCTGGCATAGGTCAGAATGGAGATGACGCGGATCCATACGGCACCCAGAGCGTCCGTGACTGGATTGTTGCCGGCGTAGACGACGACATTCACCTGCGAACCGACCCGCACGCTGCCCCGCGGCGGCGTCTCGTCGACGATCAAACGCACCGGGAAACGCTGCGGGTCGCGCACCCAGCCCGTGGCGTTTTTGATCGTTGGCAGGCCGGTATTCGGATCAACGCTATTTTGGGAGACGCCCCAGCCTATGTTCTCGACGTGGGCTTTGAAGATTGCGCCTGGCAACGAGTCGAATACCAATTCGGCCCGATCGGATGTAGACATGTATTCGAGGCTATTCTCCTTGAAGTCGGCCGAAACCCAGACCGTGCTCAAGTCGATGAAGGTAAGGGCCGCCTGCCCCGCCCCTATGAACTGGCCGGTCGCAAGTTGAAGATTGGAGACCAAGCCGTCGGCAGGGGCCTTGACCGTTGTATAAAGAAGATTGAGCCGCGCACGCTCCAACGTCGCAAGCGCCGCCTTGAGCTGGGGATTGTCAGCACCCTTAGGGCCAAGCTCTTCCCGCGCCTTGACGAGGTCGGCCTGGCTGGCCGTCAGCACCGCCCGTGCGGCGTCCTGTGCGGCGCGGGCTGTATCGGCCTTGGCAGCGGGATAGACGCCCCGTTTGACAAGTTCGAAAACCCGCTCCGTCTGGGCCCGAACGTTCTCCAGTTCGGCGGTCTCCTTCACGACCTTCGCCTGTGCCGAGTCCACGGCGGCCGTCGAGGCTCCCAGCGTCTGACCGATCTGCTCGACCTGGGCCTGCGCCTCAGCCACGGCAATTTCGAAGGGGCGCGGATCAATGCGGAACAGGACCTGCCCTGCGTCGACGCGAGCATTGTCGGCGACGTCGACGCCTATAACACGGCCCGCGACTTCGGGAGCCATGCGGACAACATATGCTTGTACGACCGCTTGCGATGACGAAGGCGTGAACCGCTCCATGACGATCGACAAGGCAAACAGCAAAATCGTCACGGCGACGACAATGAGCGCCGCCCTGCGCAGCGGGTTCGCAGAGGCGGTGTCCGCGGGAGCGGGCTTCGCAGGAGTGCGTTCCTCCACGGCAATTTTGTTGGTGGTTTCAGACTCAGTGCTCATCGAGGCAACACGCGTTTGGCAGCCGGGCACCGATGCCAGTTTCCTGGAGCCCGAGGCGTGCCGACGGCAAAAGTGGCATTTTACGGCGTCCGATCGGCGGTCTGCGGCTGGGTTTGGGCGCGGCGCTGTTGCATCCATTCAATGAGCAGCACATAGCCGACGGCCAGGACCACAGGCCCCACAAACAGGCCGAGAAGGCCGTCGGCAATCATGCCGCCGATGACGCCGATCAGAATTACCGGCATCGGCACTTCCAGTCCGCGGCCGAGCAGCAATGGCTTTAGGACATTGTCGCTGAGCCCGGCGATGAGGGTCCAGACCAGGAAGATAATAGCCGGCTGCGTCGCTTTCGTCGCAAGGACGTAGGCGATGATCGGCAGTGTCACCAGCACCGCCGGCACCTGTACGATACATAGCAAAAGCAGAACGACCGTCCACAGGCCAGCTGCCGGAAGACCAATGGCGAAGAAGCCGACTGCGAGCAGAAGCGACTGGATCACCGCGACGCCGACAACGCCTAACGCCACGCCACGGATCGTAGCGGCCGTCAGCGTAACCAGATGACCCCCCCTCTCCTCGCTGCCGGTAAAAAGTCCGAGCAGTCGCCGAGCGAAATCGGCGGCGCCCCTGCCGTAGGCGACGATGACGGCGGCAATCCCGAAAGAGAGAACGAACGATAGTTGGCCGGCGGCCAGGCCACCGGCGGACGATACGAGCCGCGCCGCTGGTTCGCTCAACGCCCCGCCGTATTTGGCAACCGCCGCCGGCATGTTGGTGGCGACGAGCACCCAGGCCTCCGTCAGTTTCTGACCCACCAGCGGAAGCTCGGCAAGCCATGGTAGCGGCGGCGGGACGGTCACGCTTTGATTATGCAAGCCCACGACTAGCGAATACAGGGAAGACGCAATCGAGGTCACTACTGTGACCATCGCCACCAACATCACCGTGACGCCGACCAGTCCGATCAGCAGCGCCGACCAGCGATTGCCGAGCCGGGCGGCCAGCCAGAGATGCAGCGGATAGAGCATCACCGCTAGAATTGCAGACCAGAGCAGGAGGTCGGTAAAAGGCGATATGAACCGGCTGCAGGCGTAGACCAAAAGGGCTATCAGTCCGATTTGAAGCGCAACATCCAGGATGGTCGAGCGCGAAGGCGCGTGATCAGAGTTCAGCACATTCGGGTCCATCATTTCTTGCTCCCTTTCCCCTCCGGAAAGACCGACACCAGGATGAAGGCAGCTCGGCGCTCTCAACAAGGGTCAATCGAAGGGGAGGCTACGTTGTTGAGCCGAAACCGTAGCCCGGCCTGTTTCATTCTCCAGCATCGCGGGCCGTCGCTCGTAGCGCCTCCACGCTCACCGCCGCGACGAGGCCGGTCAGCGCAATACCGGCAAGACCAATCACTACCGCGAGAAACCGCGACACGACATGTCGCGGCGTCAGATCACCGTAACCTATGGTGAGACCGGTCACAAAGGTGAAATAAAGAGCGTCTTCGACGCGCCACTTCTCTATGTGCCCGATCAGAAGTCCGGGCCCGACCATCGCGAGAAGAACCCCGGACAGGATCGGCCAGACTATACGAAGCAGCCGAAAGAGCTCTACGAAGAAGATGCGCCTGATGTGGCTTGATCGCATTAGTCTCCGACCCGCAGCCGTTTCATCATTTTAGGGGCGGCGCAAGAGCGCATCCTCGATCGGCGCCGCTTTGTTGCCGTTCGCCCGCGCGCTCCTGCTTCCGGTAGCTGATCATCGTCGGATGTACCCCAAACTTCGTCGACAGCTCAGGCCAGGGTCTTCTCCCTGAAAGCGCTGCTGTCGCTACTCGCGTTTCGCCCCGCTGTGCTGCCTCCTCTTGACCATCCACCTCTCACGCCCTTTTGGACCGGTCAGCTTTTACCTTAACCCGCTGTTCAAAAATCCGGAGCGCAGAAGATCATCGTCTGACCGCGGCGGCTATGCATTTTCCACAAATTTGCGCCGTCAGAACCTGTATCCCACTCGAAATGGCTCTTCCGCAGGCCGAGGCGCTAGCTATGCATTTTTGAAGGGTACCGGGGTAAAAGGCGCTGCGCACGCTGCGTTTCGGCGTGGTATGTGAACCTTTAGTGACAATTGATGCGGATCAAGGCTCCGTCGAGGCTGCATGATACTCTGAGGCTACGGACCCGATCCACGGGGTGGGGATGCCTTTCAGCGCCACTCGCATACCAAGCGCGCCAAAGGGACCCCCCAATTCCCCTCGTGCCTGCGGATTTAATTGTTGGAATACATATGGACCGGTTCGGCAAACCGACAATCGCTGTTCTGTTCTTGAGTCTGATTACGCTCTTTGGGTGTCAGGACTTGGTTCCACGCGACGCGCAAAGCATCATCTTCGCCAAGCTTCAACGATCAGATATTGTTGGATTTTTGGCAGGTTTCGGAACAACCTTTGCTGCCGTGCCGGATCTGGTCGCGATGCTCAAGCGTCGGTCAAGCGCCGGAATGAATCCAATAATGGCCTCGATCATGGGTATCTTTCAGATATTCTGGGTCTACTATGGATTATTGATTGCTTCGCGCCCGGTGATCGGATGGAACTCCATCGCAGTTTTGATTAATTTAACAACCGTAGGCGCGTACTATTATTTTGCCCGCACAAAATCCACACACCTTGGTGAGATCCAGAGGTGACGGGCGGAGTCGGTTCTCCCGTGAATTCCTTTCGGAGGAGCCTCCCAGCAGACCCACCTGAAGTTCGACGCAGCGAGCCAATCGCGTGCACCTGGTGCGCCGAGCTTTGCTACGCGCGGATGCGGAGAAGACGACCGTGACCGAGATCGCCACCGATTATGGCTTCTGGGAATTGGGCCGCTTTGCGGGCGCCTACCGGTCACTCTTCGGAGAACCGCCTTCGGCAGCACTGCGTCGACCCCCCGAAGATATAAAGCCGGCCGAAA
>JBARIB010000628.1:0-3453 GCA_049799535.1 Allostellaceae bacterium
CTCGAAATCATCGAACAGGTTCCAAGCGTCAAAGCCTTGATCAACATCACCGGCGACGGACTGTTGAACCTCCCCCGCGTCGAAGCAAATGTTGGTTTCGTAATCGAAAGCCCGCCGCCGGTGCCGCCCATTTTCCAGTTGATCCAAAAATATGGCGGCGTCAGTAGCGCCGAGATGTACCAGGTCTACAATATGGGGATCGGTTTCTGTGTGCTCGTCGGCCAAAGGGACTGCGATGCCGTGCTCGCCATTCTGCAGCGGCACGGCCGACGCGCCCAGGTCATTGGCCGGGTGGTCGAAGACGACAGCAAAGGCGTGTATCTTCCCGGCCACAAGCTCGCCGGGCACGGCAAACAATTTCAAGAGCAATGAGATCGTTCACTGGTGTGATTTCAATGACTGCAAATCGCGCAGAACCGCTGCGTTGGCGTGGCGTGCCGCTGCGACGAACTCCTTGTAGGGCACATCGGCGACCGTGATGAACCCGATATGGGCATTCTCGCCGTCGAGGGTGCGGCCGGTCAGCGGCTCGTCGAGATACTGGAACCAATGGGCGCCGACGAAATCTGGGTTGTCGGCGACGGCATGGAGATAGCGGGAATAGGCGGGGCCGCGCTCGCTTTCACGCCCAACCCCGACGAGACCCTCCCAGAACAGGCCGCGATCGGTCGACCCAAAATGGAATTCGCCGATCAGAGCCGGTTTGCCGAGGTGATGAAAGCGCGCCCACTCCTCGGCGTCCTCGGCAATCGACCGGCGATAGCGGTTGAAGCTGACGACATCGCACCATCGAGCGCAGGCCTCGACCGCCTCACTCGTCTGCCAGGCGAAACGGCTGCCGAGATAGAGGTGGTCGGGATCATGTCTGTGCAAGGCTTCGGCCAAAGTGCGGAAATAGGCTTGCGCAAACCGCTGCGTGAAGGCCGACAAGTCGCGAAGTACGGCGGAATTATCGAGACTCGCCTCGGGCAGCGCAAACCCGGCGCCCTGCAACGCCTCCCAGGATCCGATTGAGAGCCCCCAAGCCCGTGCGAGCGCCTGCGGCTCACGATAGGTTTCGGTCAGATAGGCGACAAATGCGGATTTCGCCGGGCTCTCAGGCCCGGCAGCTAGCACATTGAGGGCCAGAGAATAGCGCTCCCGCGGGTTGGCGGAGGAACCTCGCCGCCACGCCAGCTCGTTGTCGACAAAATAGCCGATCAGGTAAGGATCGCCGCGAAACCGCGCCGCGGCATTGCTCGCCATTTTTTCCGCAGCCGCGGCAAAGCGAGGATCGAAAGGATCCGGCATTGGCCCCCACCAATCCTCACCGGAACTGACCTTGGCATACTCGCCTTCGGGCGACAGCGGCACCGTGTAGGGCAGGCGATGCATTGCCGACAAATCGGCATCGCTCCAATCGCCAATCGTGTTGACCCTCCAGGCGGCGAGCCGCGCCAAGGTCTCCTCGCGCCAACGGGTGCGCCAATCGGGCCCGAATTTGCGTTCAAGATTGGCGGTGTAAAAATCGAAGGCCCGGCCGTGATCGAACGAGCGGCCGCGCTGAGCTCCAAGGCCGTGGCGATCGTCGTGCTGGCTCCAATGCACCCTTAGCTCGCCATCCGGCGCCGGCAAGTCGCGGAACATGAACTCGCGGCCTTCGATATAAGTCGCTCCGGAGGGCGCGATCGCGTCGATGCCGATCGAAAAGAAGCCGTTTCCTTCGGGGCTGACGAGCCACCATCTGCCGTCGCGCCGTTCGGTATGGAAGAAACCGGTGGGCTTGAAGCCGTCGGTGCCCACAAGCCCGCCAAACCGGTCGCGTTTTGGCGTGTCGGCGTTCGGTAGCGCGAGCTCTTGCATTTCTTCAGCGCCTTTAGAGCGCAATAGCTGGACCGAGCTCACCTTTTCCGGCCAATCGCCCGCGCTGAACTGGCCGAAACCGTCGACGATGCCGTCATAGGCGGTCTTATCCGCCTCGCTCGGCGGCTCGAGTCGGAAGGTTCCGATAACGGCACGACGCGGGACCTTCGGCCGCGAAATTCCGAGGCGCATGAAGGTAATCCCGGAAAAGTCGACCGAACCCTCGGTCGCGGTGACCGGAAATATGTTCGGCGCCAATCCCGCTGCTCTTGGCGGTGGCCCAGCAATCATGCCCATTGCCCTCGGCGAGGACGCGCCGGTCCAGATTGCGAGTTCGCCGGCCTCGTGCGGCGCAATCGCCAGTCTGCCACTCAACGAGCGGCCCGCAGCGCCTTCGATGCGCAACAAAAAGGTGAGAGGTTCGTCCTCCAGGTTCTCGACCGGGATTATCAGCTTGCCGGTCGCCGACCAGTCCCAAGAGCCTCGCACCGGTTTGAACAAAAGCGCCGGCCGACCCTCGGCCTCGAACCTGACATGTCGCCGCGGTCCATCACGCGACTCGATCGCCGCGTGGGACGTTTCAATTGAAGAATCATCGCCTTCCGCAGCACCTTCGACAACAAAAGTCGCCAATAAGCACGCGACCACGATGGAATGCGCCAGTCGGCGCGCCGCTATGGCCCCATCTCCTGAACGATTTCGAGGACCTCGCGCCGCCGCGCCACGCGATTGCCCCAGACACGGTCGAAATCGGCAACCAACGGCTTAATCCTCTCTGATTCCGTCATCGCCTGCGCTTCTTCGACATCGGCGAATTCGTAAAACGCGTAATGGATGCTCGGATCGGTGCGGCTCCAGCAACGCCAGCCGCTCTGTGCCCCGAATGTTTTGATCGCCCAGGGCAGGTGGTCCGTCGCATACCAGTGATCGAACCGCGCCCGGTCTGCAGCGTCAGGCACTTCGGCCCGGACGACGAGATAACCCTTGGCCATTTTGGCCCCTCCCACACTAGTCGGCGAGTTGCAGCGACATCACGGAATCGTCGTAGCGGCCATGGCCCATCTTGCCTTCGGGGAAGATGCCGTGGCGGGCGACCCATTCGAAAGTCTGGGCGTGGGCCTCTTTGGTATAAGGTTCAAAAACCAGCCGCTCGCCGGGCCCCCAGCGGCGCGTATCCATCTGCGAATGGAACCGTTCGGGGAATTCGTTCCGGTAGTAATGGGTATAGAGGTTGGGGCGCAAATCGAGATCGCGCTGCGCTCGCCTGAGCGCACGGAAAAACTTGCGCAGATCCTCAGGATCGGGGTCGCCGTGGATCATTGTCGCGATCATGAAGGTCGTGTCGATGATTTTGCGAAAACCAAGTTGCTCGGCGAAGTAATAGGGGCCGCTGAACAAGGCCGCCGCGGGCGACTGCCGGTCGACCAGCATTTCGAGGCGGCGGAACAACAGGCCCTCCGAGAACGACAGGTTGATCTTGTCGGACGGCAGATAGGCCTCGAGCGCCTGGATCGTCGAATAGTGGCTACCCGATTGCCAGCCGACCGAGATCGGCACATCGGCGAGATCGGCCGGGTCGCGGATCGGCGAGTCCGCCGCCACGAAGATGCC
>JBARIB010000629.1:0-1666 GCA_049799535.1 Allostellaceae bacterium
GGCGATGCCCATTCCCATCAGCAGGCCGCCGAGATTGGCGTAGCCGAGGCCGAGGGTACGGAATGCAAACGACCGGCGGGCGATCTCGGGCGACGGGAACTGCGCCATCATCACCGAGATTTCGAGCACCACGGTCCACAGCCGCACCGCGTGGGCGAACGCCTCGGCCTCTAATCTGCCATCCGGGCGGCGGAACGCCATCAGGTACAACGAGGCGAGGTTGCAGGCGGTGTCGTCGAGAAAATTGTATTCCGAGCACGGGTTCGAGGCGTTGATCCGGCCGCTCTCGGGGCAGGTGTGCCAGTCGTTGATCGTGGTGTCGAATTGCAGGCCGGGGTCGGCCGAGGCCCAGGCGGCGTGCCCGATCCGGTCCCACAATTCGCGCGCCGGCAATGTCTTGGCGATTTTGCCGTCGGTGCGCCGGGTCAATTCCCAGGGGCCGTTGGCCGCGACGCGGTCGAGGAACTCGTTCGAGACCCGGACCGAATTGTTCGAATTCTGTCCGGCGACCGTCAGATACGCCTCGGAATCCCAATCGGTGTCGTAAGTGCGGAGGTCGATCGCGGTATAGCCTTGGCGGGCGAACTGGATCACCCGCTGGATGCAATTTTCCGGGATTTGCGCGCGCCGGGCGGCGCGGATCTCGCGTTTCAATACGGGGTTCTGCGCCGGGTCGCAGGAATCGGCTGCGCCCTCCGGCTGCTGATGACAGGCGGCCATGACCAGGTTCAGATGGCGGGCCGCGAGTTTGGAGCCGGCGACGAGCGCGGCGACCTTCTGCTCCTCGACGACCTTCCAGTCGATAAACGCCTCGATGTCGGGGTGGTCGATGTCGACGATCACCATCTTGGCCGCACGCCTAGTCGTACCGCCCGATTTGATCGCGCCGGCCGCGCGGTCGCCGATGCGCAGAAAGCTCATCAGCCCGGACGACCGTCCGCCGCCCGACAGGCGCTCGCCATCGCCGCGCAATTTCGAGAAGTTCGAGCCCGAGCCCGAGCCGTATTTGAAAATCCGCGCCTCGCGCACCCACAAATCCATGATCCCGCCCTCGTTGACGAGATCGTCGGCGACCGACTGGATAAAGCAGGCGTGCGGCTGCGGGTGCTCGTAGGCGCTGGTCGACGCCGTCAGCTCGCCGCTGCGGTAGTCGACGTAGTAATGGCCCTGCGCCGGGCCGTCGATGCCATAGGCCCAATAGAGCCCAGTGTTGAACCATTGCGGCGAGTTCGGGGCGCCCATCTGCCGCGCCAGCATCAGCCTGATCTCGTCGTAAAAGGCGCAGGCGTCCTCCTCGGCGTCGAAATAGCCGCCCTTCCATCCCCAATAGGTCCAGGTCCCGGCCATCCGGTCGAAAACCTCTCGGGCGTCGGTCTCGCCGCCGTAGCGTTGATCCTCGGGCAATGCCGCCATCGCCGCGGCATCAGCCATGCGCCGCCACAACCACGACGGAACTCCGTCTTCCTCGACCGGCGCCAAGCGCGCCGGCACCCCGGCTTTGCGGAAATATTTCTGGGCAATGATGTCGCAGGCGACCTGGCTCCATTCGGCCGGCACCTCGATTCCCTCGGCCTGGAAGACGACCGAGCCATCGGGATTGCGAATCTCGCTGGTCGCATTCCGAAACGGAACCGACCCATAGGGATCCTGACCTGCCGTGGTAAAG
>JBARIB010000630.1:0-11722 GCA_049799535.1 Allostellaceae bacterium
CCTCGACATAGGCCGCAAATCGCGCTTCACTCCCCTCACTCGAGCCGCTTTCCATTCCGGTCCCCCGATCCGGAAAAAGATAGGCCTAAATACCACATCTTGCGGTCGTTCGACACACAATTACACGCTGTCGGATTTTATGACTCAGTAAGACTAAGGAAAAACAGGTAGGCAACAAGATCATACCTGGACCCGACTATCGCGCGGATCTGTTCGAATGCTGCGCCGGGTTCCTCTTCCCCACAGTAGAAGCTAAATGCCCAGGACTCGATCTCCGAACGTAACGCCGGGTCGGTTTGTGCATCGAGTAAAACATAATGAGAGCGGTTTCGATGCCCATACTCGTTCCTCCACCGCACGAGATTATTGCTTTCGTCTTTTCCTTCGGGAGGTATCTCAATAGCTGATATCAGAGACTTAAGGATCTCTCCTCTTCCGACTGAGTTGCGCTGCCAGTTCTCCGCGCTCAAGCGACCCAGCGCCTTCCTGCGGAGGGGTTCTTTATATCCCTCCCATTCCAGCGGAAGTCCCTCATCGAACGAGACAAACGGTCGGCCGCTCTTTCTCGCGATGCGTTCTTTGAACACACCGTATTGGCGCTCGAAGACGGTTTGATCTAAGGCCATGAGTGTTCCTGGTGATTGGGACCTACCGCTCACTCTCGCAGCGGTAGCTTAACCCGCCGTTGCGCCCGAGCTCGTTCTCCTTCGCGATCGGAGGGGCACCGGAACGCCCACGGCTGCTCGAAGGCCTCGTTAGGAGTCGCCCACGAAGACGGACGTCGTGCCGGCGCATGATCGGGCGACGGTGCACGACACGTCGGCGCTCAGCCTTGCTCGCACGACCTTGTTAACGCTGCGGTCCCGGGTCAATCCGGCTAGACGCGGGATCGGATCATGGGGGTTCGTGGCCCACCAGGGCAATGTTCTCGCGGTGCGCCGCTTGCGCCAGCGTCGTGTCGAGGGTGGCCAGCGGCGCGGCGTAGCGCTCCGCCAGCTCGAGATAAGAGGCGTCATAGACGGTGAGGCCATGACGCCGCGCAAAGGTCAGCACCGCCATTTCCTCGGGCGCGCGGTCGACGACGATCGGCAAACGCGCCAGGTTTCGCAAAAACAGCGCCGTATCGGTTTCGCGCAGCCGGCCGCGGCGCTCATTGACGATCAGCACGTTGCGTACTTCGAACCACCAGAGGCTGGGGACGCAGCCTTCATCATTACGGATCAGCACCAAAGCGGCGGCCGCCACAGGGTGATCCTCGTCGGCGAAGGCCCAGGCGGCGGCGACCGAGGCGTCGAGCACAAACCTCATTCAACGGCGGTGGCCCTCGTGGCGCGCTGCCAGCAGTTCTGCAACCGTGATCTTGCCG
This sequence comes from Allostellaceae bacterium, assembly GCA_049799535.1. Classification (GTDB taxonomy): domain Bacteria; phylum Pseudomonadota; class Alphaproteobacteria; order ATCC43930; family CGMCC-115725; genus AP-15. The sequence continues at coordinate 1,367 of JBARIB010000630.1, forward strand.
ACCCGCCGCCGCAGTTCGTCAAGGCCCGCGATCGCCTGGCCGACCTCGGCCTGGCGTTGCCGCACCTCCGGCACGAGGCGGGCGATCGCACGCCCGTGACGGGTGATGACGACGGTTTCGCCGCGCTCGACGTCGTCGAGGATCTGCGGCAGATGCGTCTTTGCGTCCGAGGCTTGGATCTTTCGCATAACCGAAGCCGGTTCAGTGGTTCAAATAGTTCCCCTCATCCTACCCTCTCCCCCAATGGGACCCCAATGGGGGAGAGGGTCTTGTGGGCGCGAGGGGGCTGCCGTTTAGCCTACCCGCACGAATTTGTCGACGCTGCGGTCCTGGGTCAGTCCGGCGTAGATGTCGCCCTGCGAGTCGACGCCGACGCCGTGGACATGGCGGCTCTCCATGCGGGCGAGCACATTGCCGTTCCTATCGCGGACGCAGACATAAGCAGGGTTGCCGTCGTCTTCCTGCTCGGCGATGTAGAAATTACCGTCCGTGCCACGGGTGATGTCGTTGGGGCCGCCCATGCCGGTCCACTGGCCGAGGTAGTCGCCCTCGGGCGTGAAGATCTGGATGCGCTTGTTCGACCGGTCGGCGACGTAGAGCTTGCCGTCGTCGTCAAAGGCGATGCTGTGCGGCAGGTGGAACTGGCCTTCGCCATGGCCCGGCGTGCCCCACGATTTGACGAGCCGGCCGTCGCGCGTAAAGCGGTGCACGCGGGCGTTGCGGTAGCCGTCGGTCACATAGAGGTCGCCATTGGGGTGGGCGATCATCTCGGTCGGGTGGTTGAACGGCCCGGCCGCGCGCTCCGCCAGCCAATTGGTAACATCGCCGGTATCGGAATGCTGGCCGCGCGTGCCGAGCTCCAACAGGACCTTGCCGTCGAGCGCGAACGACTTCGCGACCGAGTCGGAGCGATCGGTCGTGTAGACAACGCCGTCGACGATTTTCAAGCCGTGTGGGTCGGTGACCTCGCCGCTGCCCCAGGCGCCGAGATATTTCCCGTCGCTGTCGAAGATCACGACCGGGGGGTCCTTGCGCTGGAACACGTAGATCCGGTCCTGCGCATCGGCCGCCACCCGGCTGACCAGCCCGAAGGATTGGCCCGCGGGCAATTTGCAGAAATCGCGGATCTGCTCGTAGGTATATGCGCCTGTGCCCATTTGTGCCATTGCCATCGCCGTCTTCCTCCCGAGAAATGAGGACTAACGTCCCCTCTACCGATTACCGCGGCACAATAGCCGCACTCGCGCTTGCAAGAAACGGGCGATCGCCACCTGCGGAACGCGATTCGATTGTACGGCGTTCATTATCTCGATGGCGGCGCTCTGCCGCCCTTTGCTTGCTTTGCGGAGGCAGCGATGCCAACGAAGTTCAAGGTTTTTGCGGTTGCCGCCGTTCTGGCGGCTGGCATGTCGAGCGCGGCGATGGCGCAATGTGCGCCGGGTTACTACTATGCCAACGGCGTCTGCCAGCCGGCCGGGGCGCCGGGCTATGGGAACCCTGTGTCCGGCGCGGTGTCCGGGGAAGCCGCCGGGGCCGCGAGCGGCTATGGAAGCGGCGGTCCCATCGGTGCGGTCGTCGGCGGGGCGCTCGGCACCGCTGCCGGCGCGGTGTCCGGCACCGCCAATATGCTTGCACCGCCGCCGCGTGGCTGCAATGCCGGGTATATCTGGTACAACGGCGCCTGCGTCCCAGCCCGTTAGCCTGCGAACGGCGATCAGTACGGGTCGCCGACAAAGATGAAGGTCGTGCCGGTTACGATCGGGGCGCTGGCGCCGACGAAGCAGACGTTGGCGTCCTTGACCTGGCGTGAGCCGGCGCGGCCCGAGGCCTGTAGCGCTCCCTCGATGATGTGCCAGAGGCCGTGGATGCGACCGGTGCCAAGGCTGCCGCCAAAGGTGTTGAGCGGCAATTCGCCGTCGAGCTCGATGCGCCCGTCCTGGATAAAATCGAGCGCCTCGCCCTCCCCGCAGAAGCCGTAGGATTCGAGACCGTAGATCACCGAGGCCGAGAAGCCGTCATAGATCTGCGCAACGTCGACGTCCCGCGGGCCGAAGCCGGAGCGCTCCCAGGTTAGTTTCGCCGAGCTGCGGCCGCCCTCTATGTAATCGGCGAGGCTGCCGATGCGGCCCGCCACCTCGAAATGCAGCCGCTGGCCGTAGCCGGCGAGGTAGGCCGGCTTTGGCTTAAGGTCGCGCGCCCGGTCGGCCGTCGTCAACACGATGGCGACCGCCCCCTGCACCGGGATGTCGCAATCGAACAGGCAAAACGGATACGCCACCATCCGCGAGGCGAGGTAGTCCTCGCGGGTCAATGGCGTGCCGTAAAAATATGCGCGCGGATTGTGCTGCGTGTGGCGGCGCTGCGTGACCGCGAGGGTCGCCATTTTCTCGCGGCTCTGGTTGTGCCGCTCGAGCCAGCGGGTATAGGCGACCGCCATCCCTTGCCCCGGGCCGCCGAACCCGTAGGGTGCGGTGAACTGCGCGGCGCCCTGCGCGTGAGTACCAGGAAGGTTCTGGTAGGTGCCCCGCGGGTTATGCATTGCCCGCCACACCACCGCGTATTTGCACACCCCGGCGAGCAAAGCGTTGACCGCTTGCTGCACGGCGCCGCCGATATTTGTCGTGCCGACCTGGATGTGCCAGCTGAGATTGGGCAATTTCAGCATCGCCATCATACAGTTGACGGAGACAATCGAGATGCCGTCCACCTCGGCGTGGCCGGTCGCGGGCAGTTCCGGATAGGTCGCCAGACCGTCGATGTCGGACAGCTGCAACCCCGAATCCGCGACCGCCTCCTTGACCGCCGTCAGCGCATGCGCGGCGAGCGGAATGTCGGCCGAGCGCGTGACTTTCGAAAAACCAACGCCGCTGACGGCCACCTTGCACCGGTTCTCCCACATCTGGCCTCTCCCCTCACTCGGCCGGCGTCGGGCGCGCGAGCCGGAACTGCGGCACGGTGATGTCGTCGTTCAGTACTTCGAAGACGACCTCGACGCGCCGCCCGACCTTCGCCTCGGTGTATTCAGCATCCAAGAGGTTGCCCGCCATCAGTGCGCCTGGGGCATCGTCGAGCTCGACGATGATGCTGGCGTAGGGCACCGCCGAGGCGAAGCGCTTGTCGCCGGTGTGGTACATGATCGTGTAGGCATAGATGGTGCCGAGCCCGCGCACGGGTTCGAATTTCAAATCCGTCGCGACGCACTGGGTGCAGGTCGCATAGGGCGGGTGCTGGAAATGGCCGCAGCTCTGGCAGCGCTGCAACTCCAGAACGCCCCGTTTGGCGGCATCCCAGAATGGCTTCGTCCACTCATTGGGAACCGGAATCGGCCGGGTGACCTTGCTCCAGTCGCTCATTCCGTTTGCCCTGTCCCTTCCTGTTGGCCTCCCGACGATCAGGCTCATCATAAATGCAAGGGCTACCGCTGGGCGAGGAAGTCCAGCAATGCCTGATTGAACTCGGCCGGCTTCTGGTAACTCATGAGGTGCGTAGCCCTGGGAATGACGATGAGCCGGCCGCCAGGGACGCACTGTGCCACCAGCTCATTTATAACAGAGATGTACCGCGGACTCTGGTCCCCACCTACGACGAGGGTGCGGGCCTTCAAGCCGCTCAGGGTGTTGCAGGAGATCGCGGGACGGTCGCGAAGCGCTAGAAGTTGCAGCAGGATTGTCCTCGCGTTGTCGAAGACCATCCGGCGGAATGTCTCAGGTTGTTTGTCGAAAGAGCCAGGTCCTTGGTTATTCGCCAGATCGAAGAATAGCTTGGCGGCGCCTACCACATCCCCGGTTGGCGCCGCTGTGCGGATCGGCGCGAACCCTTTTTTCACTCCTCGCGAAGCGGCTGAACTCCTGGCAGATCCGCCAGCAGTTCGTCAATTGGGGGTTCCAAAACCCCCAGGCTGCGCACAAGATCGGGTTGTCCTAAAGCTACCAGAGTTACGAGCCGGCCACCCGACGAGAGGCCGACGAGAGGCCGACGAGATGCACCGGGCCCGCATTCAGCTGGCGAATGCAAGCTGCCAAATCGACGGAATGAGTGTCGCGATAGAAAAGTGCTGCCCCGCGTCAGGCCACGGGGCCGTACCGTGGCAGCGGAGGTTATAGCTCCGTGAACAAAGACAACTGGTATCCCCGTGCCCCGCTCGACGTAGAAGAGATCGATGTCGTTTGCCCGAAGTTGATGCATCCTAGTGGAAGGACGCAATCATACGATTCCATACTGGCGTGCCGTGTGCCATGATGCGCCATGCGCGGAGGGATCAACATTGAGGTGAGTGCCGCGGACCGCCAGCGATTGGCCGCGGTTGTGGCGGACCGCAACAGCCCGCAGAAACATGTGTGGCGGGCGCGGATTATCTTGGCAACGGCGGAGGGTTGTGGCACGGCGGAGATCATGCGCCGCGCCGGGGTGTCGAAGCCGTGTGTGTGGCGCTGGCAAGAGCGCTTTATGCGCGAAGGCATGGCTGGCTTGTTGCGTGACAAGACCAGAAAGCCCGGCCTGCCGCCGCTGCCGCCGGCGTTGGTCGACCGCGTGGTCGCGCTGACGCTACGTGAACCACCCGGCGAGGCGACGCACTGGACCGGCCTTTGCCGCCAAGCGGCGTGACGTGGGGTATTAGTTGATACCTGATCGGACAGACAGTGTTGGCTGTTCGGCTGTTGCCATGCTGCTTGGCAAGCTCCAATAACCCCACCTTCGCTCGAATGATCTTTTGCTCTTGCGGCATGTCGTGATCTCCGTCCCGCCGGAGGGCGGGGCGCCGGCAATCGAGTGGCAGACGTTGACCACGAATACGGTGCCGGTCTCGCCGCGGAATGCATAGAGGTCCGTGATGTCGAGGCGGACGTCTTGCCGCGCGATCGGGCCGTCGAGGTGGTGGGACATGATGCTCTCACTCCCATGTTGCCAGCAGATGCGGGCCGGAAAAGCGGCAGCGCCTTCCGGGTTGGCGATCCCGAGCTTCTCGGCCGGATCGGCGTGTGGTTCGCGCATGAGTTGCGCGGCGTCGGCAAGAACATGCAAGACCACTATGTCGCGCGCGTCTCCTACCCGATCATCGGCCCAGACTGTCAACGCGCGCTCGCGCGGCCTGCCGCTTGCCGGCCGGTTCTTCACCCGCCGCGGCGGGGTCATCGCGCCGACGCTGCGACGGCGGTCCGCTGCTGTCGCGATGCCGAGAGCAGCGGATCGGTCATCCTTGCGGCGCGCCGCTGCCGCCGCAATTGGCGCAACGATAAGACGTGCAACAGGATCGAGCTGGGCACAGCAAAGGCCGGGATCAGGATCGTCGGATAGGTGCCGGCGGCGGTGTTGGGGATGCTCGGCACGATCAGTTGCAACGGGCCCGGCGAGATCGCGAGGCCGATCCCGACGGCGATTGCGAAATCCGTGAGGCCAAAGATGTTCCAGGCGATGGCTACCCTGTGTGCGTCTCCACTCCCCGCTGCCAGGCGATAGGCGACCGGCAATGCCAGCAAGCCGGTCGCGACGTCGCCGATACCGGCGGGCAGACCGAACACCCCGGGTATCGCTCCGCGTGCCCAAGCCACCAGAAACGCGCCGCCGAAGATCCGATAGACCTGCAGCCCGACCAGCCAGCTTGCCGGCATCGCGTCGAGGAGCTGCCCGACCCGCTTCGATGCCAGCAAGATCGGCACGCCGATGATGACCGGCACGAATATCGCAAACGGCAATCGCGGCGGGAAATGGCCGGGCTGGAACGCGCCGTTGATGGCCGCGCTCCAGATCACCGACAGCCACAATACGTAGGGGACCGCCAGCGCCAGGAAAACGCCTACGCGCTGGCGCGGAGAAAGGTCGGTCCGTTCGAGCCCGAGCCAAAGGCCGAGCGCCAGCGCGATGTGAATGCCGAGCCGCGTCGCGATGCTCGGCACCCCGCTGGCCTGCAGGGCCGGGAAGGCGTAGTTCACGAGCAGCCATAAACCCGTCAGGGGTATCAGCCACAGTAGCGGCTGCCATGGCGACGGACGGGCGGGCATGGTCGCAGGATCGTAGGTCGCAGCACTCATCGATCGGTCCTTTGGCTATCGATGCATCTGCTAGTTACTATCAAACTAGGAGTCACTACTACAAATTCAATCACATCATTGTTACTGTGGGCGCTGATGTCAGGTGGGAAGAGGAATGGCGGCGAATTACGACATGCGTTGTCCGGTCGCGCGGACGCTGGACATCATCGGCGAAAGCTGGACGATCCTGATATTGCGCGACCTCGTCATCTCGGGGCCGCGACGGTTCCAGGATTTCGAGCGCTCTCTGACCGGGATCAGCCCGAATACGCTGTCGGCCAGGCTGAAGCGGCTTGAGGAAAACGGCATCGTCGAGCGCCGCTTCTACGAGCAGCACCCGCCGCGCGCCGAATATATCTTGACCGAAAAGGGCGCCGAATTGCGCCTGGTCCTGCGGGCTTTACTCGATTGGGGCAACCGCCATACCTGCTGGCCGCCGCCATCCGGCTGATCGATTGCCCCGCCCCGTCAGAGCCGAACTCTCAAATAAGAGATTGGCGGCGCTGGCGTCGTCTGAACCCTGAAGTCGGGACGAGATTGCGAACCCGAGTTCGGTTCTCACCCTTTGCGCAATCACTTTGCCAGGATGCGCGCAAGCTCAACCAGTTCGGTATCTATCGGCTTGGTGCGGCCGACAATGTCGGCGAGCGGGGTTCGCGTCACCTCGTTTTTCTGATAGCCGATCAAGACGCCAGTCTCGCCATTGCTCAGGGACTTGACGGCATTGACGCCCAACCGGGTCGCCAACAGGCGATCGAAGGCGCTGGGCGGAGCGCCGCGTACGACGTGCCCAAGCGTCGTAGCGCGCAGCTCAAAACCTACCCTCTGCTTATCGGCGTCGAAATATGTGAGGATTTTGGCGGCATTTTCCTTGACGCCTTCGGCAATCACGACGATTGCATGCGTCTTGCCGCGCTCGAATGCGGCGCGCAGCCGCTGCGCGATCTCGCTCGCCGACACCTCGAACTCGGGAATCGAGATGACTTCGGCGCCGCCCGCGAGACCCGCCATCATCGCCAGATAGCCGCAGTCTCGTCCCATCGTTTCAACCAAAAAAGCGCGATTGTGCGAGGAACCGGTCGTGCGCAAGCGGTCGATCGCCTCGAGCGTGACGTTGATGGCGGTATCGCAGCCGATCGTGATGTCAGTCCCGAACAGGTCATTGTCGATCGTGGATCCGATGCCGACGACGTGTACCCCGAGCTGGCTGAGCGTATGCGAGCCACTCTGAGATCCGTTGCCGCCAATCACAACCACACCATCGATGCCCCGCGGGGCGAGGTTGCGAAGCGCCTTGGACCGGCCGCTCTCCTCACGGAATTCCGCGGATCGAGCACTGCCGAGAAACGTCCCGCCGACCTGAATGATCCCGCCCACGTCGCGCGCGCTGAGCTGTCGGAATTGACCGTCGACCAGGCCCTGCCAACCCTGGAGCACTCCGTAGACCGTCATACCCTGATCGAGCGCACTGCGCGTGACGGCGCGTATGGCCGCATTCATGCCAGGGGCATCACCACCACTCGTAAGGACCGCGATCTGCTTCATCAGTCGGAGATTATCACCTTATGCGCGGGCCGCCGTGGACAACCCCGCTGCAAGAAATGTTCCGCGCTCACTTCCCCGTCAGTGTTTCCCTCTGTCCTCCCACGGAGAGCACGCCGTCAACGGTGCCGACAAACGCACAGCTGGATAAAGTTTCGCTGTCACAAACCGCAGGCCGGCACAACGGAACCGTGCTTATAGCTGCCTACAGTCCGCGCAACGTCACTTCCCTTCTTCTGCGATCCGCACCGACCCTGAGTGATCGCCCCCCAACGTGACATTTACGTGACCGCGGCTATCCCAACTCCCGCCTGCGCATTACATAGGAGAAGTAAGCAACTCCACTATCTCCCCCAGAGGTTTCTCATGCCAGCATCTCGCAGGTCGGGCTCCGCCGCTTTGGGCACGCCGACCGATCTTTCCCCCGCCAATGTCAGCGCGATCACCGCAGCCATCAATCCGCTCGTGGCGGACGCGTTTGCGCTCTATCTGAAGACGAAGAATTTTCATTGGCATGTCAGCGGTCCGCATTTCCGCGATTATCATCTGCTGCTCGACGATCAGGGCGATCAGATTTTTGCAATGACGGACGAGCTCGCCGAGAGGGTGCGAAAGATCGGCGGCACCACTCTCCGGTCGATCGGGCACATCTCGAAGCTCCAGCGGATAACCGACAATGACGCGGAGTTCGTGGCGCCGGCCGACATGCTGCGTGAATTGATGGAGGATAACAAGGCATTCACCGTCAATATGCGCGAAGCTCACGAGATAGCGGCCAATAACAATGACTCCGCAACCACGAGCTTGCTTGAGAATTTTATCGACGAGACCGAAAAACGAACCTGGTTTTTGTTCGAGGCAACGCGGCTGACAAACCAGCCGAACGGCTAACTTTGAATAGCAGTGGCCTTGCGATAATAGGCCAGCTGATTTGTGCGATTTGACTAGATCGCGTTGGCGGGGCGGCCTCCGCTTTGATCGCCGCGGCGACCGCTTTGGCGGCGGACCCCACCGACGTGTCGCCCTTGGCCGAAATAGGAGCAAGGAATGGCGACGATGCGAGCCGTGGAGGTGCGGCAACCCGGCGGGCCCCTGGAGCTGGTCGAACGGGACATCCCGGAACCCGGCCCCGGAAAAATTCGGATCAAGGTGCAGGCCTGCGGCATATGCCACAGCGACAGCTACACCAAAGACGGGCTCGTTCCCGGTATTCAGTACCCCCGGATTCCTGGTCACGAGGTTATCGGGGTTGTTGACGCGCTCGGCGCGAATGTTCGCGGCTGGACCGCCGGTCAGCGGGTCGGGATCGGCTGGCATGGCGGGAATTGCGGCTATTGCGGTGCCTGCCGTCACGGCGATGCTTTTGCCTGCGAGACCGAGACCCTCATAACCGGAGTAACCTCCGATGGCGGCTACGCCGATTACATGATCGCACCGCCCGAGGCGCTCGCGCGCGTTCCCGACGAATTATCGGCCGTCGAGGCCGCGCCACTAATGTGCGCCGGCATCACCACCTTCAATGCCCTTCGCAATAGCGGCGCTCGGCCCGGCGATACCGTTGCGGTGCTCGGCCTCGGCGGGCTCGGGCATATCGGTGTCCAGTTCGCCGCAAAGCTCGGCTTCAAAACCGTTGCGATCGCGCGCGGTCAGGACAAGGCGCCGCTGGCGCGGCAGCTCGGTGCTCATCATTACATCGACAATGCGGCAGAGGACGCGGCCGCCGTATTGCAAAAGCTCGGAGGCGCGAAGGCCATCCTGGCGACGGTCACAAGCGGCGAAGCGATGAGCTCGGTCCAGGGCGGGCTCGCGGTCAACGGCACCTTGATGGTGATCGGCGCTGTCGACGCGCTCACGGCGGACGCGCTGCTGCTGCTTCGTGGAAGGCGGTCGATCAAGGGCTGGTATTCCGGCACGTCGGTCGACTCGCAAGATACTTTGGCATTCAGCGCGCTGACCGGCGTGCGGTCAATGAACGAAATCTTGCCGATCGAGCGCGCGGCCGAGGGCTATCAGCGCATGATCAGCGGGCAGGCACGTTTTCGCGTCGTCCTGACAACCGGCCACTAACACCCGGATCTTGCGAGCAAAGAGGGTGCGCCGAGGCGCGTCGGCGACCGCTCCCGCGACACGGAAAGGCGAGCTGCTTGCGCTCGGGTGCGGCGAGCGGCAAAACTCGCTCACAGCGGTTTTGTGATTGGCGGAGTGGAAGATGCGCGTCGGATTTATCGGCCTCGGGATGATGGGCAAGGGCATGGCGGTCAATCTGCAGAAGGCCGGGCATGAGCTTGTCGTGTACGATTTGAGTCGCGCCGCCGCCGAGCCGTTCCTGGCGAAAGGCGCGGTATGGGCGAATTCGCCGAGAGAGGTCGGCGCGCAGACAGAGGTCGTCTTCACCTCGCTGCCGGTGCCGGCCGATGTCGAGCAGGTGGCGCTAGGGGCCAATGGGCTGATCGAGGGCATGCGCCCCGACACCGCCTTTTTCGACATGTCGACCAATTCGGTGGCGACGGTGCGCAAAATCCACGCCGTCTTCGCCGAGAAAAATCTTTACATGCTCGACTCGCCGGTCAGCGGCGGCCCGTCGGGTGCGGCGAGCGGCAAGATGGCGATCTGGGTCGGCGGCGACGAGCAGATCTTCAACCGACACAAGCCTGTGCTCGACGCGATGGGCGACCAGGCGGCCTATATCGGGCCGATCGGCGCCGGCTCGATCGCCAAGCTCGTGCACAACTGCACCAGCGCGGTTCTCGGGGTGGCGCTCGCCGAGGTCTTCACGATGGGCGTC
>JBARIB010000631.1:0-4128 GCA_049799535.1 Allostellaceae bacterium
ATAGGGGGCGCAGCCTGCCAGAGAGACGAAAAACTTCCGCCCGTTCACCACATAGCCGCCATCCACCTTGCGCGCGGTGGTGCCGAAGCGCCGGCCGCCCACACCGAGTTTGGTATCAGTCTCGCCCTGCTCCACCGGCTCGCTGTGCGGCTGTCCATAGAAGGCGCCGTCCTCCACGACCTCGCGGAACTTGGCGGCCCGGAGCTTCTCGTGGCGTTCGCGCACCGTCGCGGACATCGGCATGCTGTCGGCGATCGGGCCCATCATCAGCATGGTGAGGCAGTGCATGTTGAAGGTGAGCGCCGTGGAGGCATTGCCCTGCGCAAGCTGCTCCGCCACGAGGCAGTAGGTTTCGTAGTCGGCCCCGAGCCCGCCGTAGCGCTCGGGCACGCAGAGGCCGAGGAACCCCGCGGCGCGGAGATCGGCATAGTCGTCGAAGGGAAAGGACGCGGCGCGGTCGTGGCGGTCGGCGCGCGGGGCGAAGCGCTCGCAGGCCAGACGGCGGGCAAGGGCGATCAACTCGCGCTGCCGGGAGGAAGGCTGAAGATGCATCAGGGGCTCACCGCGCTGGCCACATTTGCGCCAATAAGCCACCTCCTAAAACCCGACTTCAAGCCTGGCGGGCGCAACCTGTCGTCGTCCCCTGCCCTCGTCGCCGTGCGGTGTCAGCGCCGCTCGAAGGCTTCCACCGTCGCTGAGGCAATGCGTGTAGCCAGTGGTATCGAGTCTAGCGCCCGTTTACCCAACAGGTCGCGCGCCACGAGGGCAAAATCGCTCCAGGCGTTGTCCTTGTCCTCGGCGCTTTCCTTTAGCGTTGCCGCCATCCAAGCGCATCGTTCGCCCCAGAATGACCGTCTTGCGGGAAGCAGCTGGGCCGAGACCGCCTCGATCCGCCGCTTGTGCGTCCGTAGCGGTCGAAGAAGCCGTTCCACGACCTCGCCCGCCTCGAACCAAGAGGCGACGGTTTCGAACTCCTGCTCCCATCGGGCCGAAGCGCGGTGCGCAGCCAGTACCGCCTTTGTATTCTTTCGCGCTGGTGGTAGATCGCCGATTAGCGCCTCGATCAGCGCCGGCGGCGAGATGCTCTCGGGGTGGAGCGGCCCCAGCGCGAGTGTTTCGGTGACCTGCAGCAAGCCGAAAGGCGGAGGAATGTCGCGTGCAACATTGATCGCGAGTGCATCGGCAAGCCTCTGCTCAAGTAGGCCAATCGATATTTCGACGGCCTCGGCTCCGGCGACAATCTGGGCGATCAGGGCATCCGCCTCGACCTTGGTCATGCCGTCGCGCACCCACGCATCCGCGACGCCGAACTCGGTCTTCACCAGCAGGGAGGCCAACGCAAAGCGTCGCCCCCGCTTGGCGAGCGCAAACAGGCTTTGTGCCCCCGCGCCGTCGCATAGTGAAGCCAAGACGCTGCGGATTTCCCACCGCTCAACCGGTAGAGGCGGTGCAGACCTCGGACGCAACGCGCGGATGGCAGTGTCAACATTTGGCCGGCGCGTCTCCGAAAGCCAAGGGCGCATCCGCACCAACCGATCCACCACCTTGCTCGACACCAAAGGTCCGCGTCCCTGCTGTGAGACAGCGATCAGCGCCGCCGAGCTCACCGCTGGGTCGGGTGAGAAGGCGAAGCCGAGCGCCGCCTCTCGCACCGCGTCGCTGTCTGACATCGCGAGCGCATCGGCCATGGCGGCATGGTGCTCGGCCGGTAAAGCCGCAGCAGTGGTCGCCAGTTCCGCGTAAATTTCGAAGGGGTCGTTGTCGAGCGCGGCGGCTAGCTCGGCGAAATGATCGGAGATGTCATCAGGTGTCAGCGCGGCTGGCAGCGATGGCGACTGCGCTTCCATCGCGCTCATCATCGCCTCCTGCAGCGTCCGCCCCGGATCAAGCTCGGCTCGCGCAAAAGCTCGCGCCACCAGCATCAGCACCTCGGGCACGACACCGCCCTTTTGGAGGGCATCATCGAGCCTGTTGCGCACTTCTGCAATCGCGTGGTCGGCCCCGACGTCTCCGCCGCTCGCCTGCAGCCGCAGCGTTCCGAGGGCGCCTTCGAGCATGAAGGCGTAGGCGGCAATCATGCGTTCGTCTGGGCGCTTGCGCTGCGCCTCAGCGAGCAGCCACCCGGCGATTTCCGCCGTGGCGCCGGCCTCCGCCAATAGCGGTCCAGCAGCGACCGCCTCCTCGCTCGGCCCGGCGCCGGAGTCTAGCTCCCGCCCGATCATGTTCGCGATCTGGGCGATGGCGGTCCGCGGTATCATTCTCGGCTTCTCCCCTATCGGCCGCGCCAGGTTACGGTACGGCGCAACAAAGAACAGCCTGCTGCTGAAAGTCGGCTTGGCGACGGTCACTCGCGGTGGATCTAAAAATAAGGCGACGTGGAATGGCTCGAATCGCGCTCGCCGGTACGGTTCTGCTTTACCCACGCGAAAAGATGGGATGCGGCCCAGCGGTAAGACTTGCGGGTGTTCGTGTGATCGGTCACGGGAAATTGAGAAACAGACGTGCGGCACGCTGGCCGGCGCCGGCGATCACAGCTCCAACGATGTTGCTAGCGAGCTGACGGTCCGGACCGGCAGGTTTTAAGAACATTACCAGGACGATGTTCCCGCAGGCCGGCGGTCGTGCATCTCGTTTTCCTCTTACCCCAGCAGGAAGCCGGGTGTTGCGGCAGCTGACGGCTTTTCCCCGGGAACCCCTACTCGGCGGCTTCCTTGAGCGGCGGAGCGAGTCTGCTAGTGCCGGCTGGCAAATCAAAGAGATCCGCGGGGAGCTGATTGATATACGAATGGATTTCGGCCGTTGAGACGACGTCGGCGTATTTGGCGTGCATGTCGCACAAGCTGATGGCGTGGCTGGCCTCACTGCGGTCGAAACAGCCTTCCTCCGCCAGGATCACGCGATAGTTGAGGCTGAATGCGTCAACCACGGTCGCGCGCACGCAGCCTGAAGTCGTCGTGCCGACGATGATCACGCTATCGCATCCGAGGAGCGTCAGATAAGAGGCAAGGTTCGTCCCAAAGAAACCCGAAGGCTTCTGCTTCTTGATCACGATGTCCTTGGTTCTGGGCGCAATCATGCTGACAATCTCGTTGCCGTCGACCCCCTCGTGGACGGTGCTGGCTGCCTCATTGCCGCGCGAGTTCTTCCACCGCCAGCTGCCGGCATCCCAATTGTCCGCGCGTCGCTCCCCGGTAGTGTAAATGACCGGGAGGCCTTTGGCGCGCGCCGCCTCGATCAGCGCCTTGATGTATTCGAGGGCGGCCCAGGCCTCCTCGCCGCATGAGGTGCGCCAGCGTTTGATCGACTCCAGGATGGGTTCAGGCCGCTCGCCGCAGAACGCCCAGTTGACATCAATGACGAGCAACGCCGGCCGCTTGCCGAACCCGGCGCGGGCGCCGAACCCGCCAGCGGCGAATACCACCTTCTCGCGTTCAGTCAGAAACTTGTCCCAGATGTGCTCGCTCATTGCCCGCTCCTTATTACGGCGCAGTCAGCTTATCGGGGTTTCGGCTTTGCGCTCAGCGCATCTCGCACGGTTTCGAATTGGAGCCGCCCTGGGCCCCGGCTCGACCGAAGATCATACTCGCCCCGCTCGGCGGCAAGCCTCTTCGTGAGCCGAAGGCGCGGACTCTGCGACGCATGTCCGGACACCCCGTGCTTGTGGCTCCCCATTCTTCCGCGGCCCTGCTGCATGTGTGCCTCGCCTCAAAGCGCACCGATTATCATGGATACCAGCGGTCTGCCACTACTCCAGCCTCAGCGTTCGGCTACGCTCAGAACCAATTCCGAACGTGATCGACTCGGTGCGATGTTCTGCCGAGACCCAGTCCCGAATGCTCGATCACAATTCAGCCATCGGCGGAAAAAAGCGCATCAGCTTCTGAATTAATTCCGCCCCTGTGCATCATTTAAAATCAAACGCTTAGAGTTCCAAAAGGCCGCTTTTTTGGCAGTCCTTTGGTCGCAAAATGGTAGCTATAAAAAACCAAGGATTGGGCATGGCGTGGAGCTGGGGCTTCATCGGCGTGTGGGGGCCGGTCACGGCCTATTCTGCGGAAATGTAACCGACACGCCTTCGCGGCTCGGCAACGGCTTTTCATGGGCCGTAGCAGTCGTCATCGCCGCGGT
>JBARIB010000632.1:0-1772 GCA_049799535.1 Allostellaceae bacterium
TCGAGGTGGTCGTCCGCGCGCCGATCGCAGCGCGCGCCTTCAAGCCCGGCCAGTTCTATCGGTTGCAGAATTACGAGGCGCACGCCGCGCGGGTTGACCGGACCACCCTCGCGATGGAGGGGCTGGCGCTGACCGGCGCCGGCATCGACCGGGAGGCCGGCCTGCTCTCGACGATCGTCCTCGAGGTGGGGGGCTCCTCCGACCTCTGTGCCCTGCTAAAGCCGGGCGAGCCGGTAATCCTGATGGGGCCGACCGGCACGCCGACCGAAACGCCGTCGGGCGAGACCGTATTGCTGGTCGGCGGCGGGCTCGGCAATGCGGTATTGTTCTCGATCGGCGCGGCCTTCCGCGCGCGCGGTTCGCGGGTGCTCTATTTCGCCGGCTACAAGTTGCTGCAAGATCGCTACAAGGTCGAAGACATCGAGCACGCCGCCGACAGTGTCGTGTGGTGCTGCGACGAGGCGCCGGGCTTTGTGCCGGGACGGCCGCAGGACCGCGCCTTTGTCGGCAACATCGTCGAGGCGATCGAGGCCTATGGCAGGGGCGCGCTGGGCCCGGTCCCCATTCCCTTGTCGGCGGTCGACCGCATCATCGCGATCGGCTCCGACGGTATGATGGCCGCGGTCGCCGAGGCGCGCCAGGCGGGATTGAAACGCTATTTCCGCCCCAACCATCGCGCGATCGCGTCGATCAACTCGCCGATGCAGTGCATGATGAAGGAGATCTGCGCGCAGTGCCTGCAGCGCCACCGCGACCCCGTGACCGGCACCGAGACGGTCGTCTTCTCCTGCTTCAACCAGGACCAGGAGATGGACCGCGTCGATTTCCGCACTCTGCGCCGCCGTCTCTCCCAGAACGGCGTCCAGGAAAAACTCACCAAGCTCTGGGTCGACCGCTGCCTGCAACATTTGGGCGAACGCCCCGCGATCGCGGCGGAGTAGCCCGACACCCGAGATCCGAAGCCCGATTCCGCCGCTGACGGGCGGCGGAAATCGCGGATTCGATGCCGCAAGCAAACTGTATTGACAGCCGAAGGTTGCGCCCGGCAACGTAAGAAGTGGAGCGGCTCGAACGTAAGAAGTGGAGCGGCCCGATAGTTGCAGTATGCAACTAAACGGTTACCACCGCGTTGTAGCCGGTAGAGACAAGTCGTTCCCCGGCGGCTCGGAAACGCTGAAGCTGCCCGGAAGATCGAACCTAAGGGAGGATCGCCCATGCAGGCCTCATCATCGGCGAACCATCAGACCGACAAACAGATCCTCGGATACAGCCGCTTTGTCGTGTTCGCCGCCGCGTTCCTGGCGATGGCTGTCATCAGCCCGTATGAATACGCGTGGAGCTCGATGTCCGGGCATATCGGCGGGCTGTACCACTGGTCGCACGCACAGATCGGATGGATGTTCACGCTGTTTATCGTCTTCGAGTCGATCGGGACCCTGCCGGGCGGCATCCTGCGCGACAAATTCGGACCCCGGTGGGTAACCGTCGTTGGCGGGCTGGTGGCCGGCATTGGCATCTTCGCCACATCGCTGGGGCCGTCTTATGCTCTTGTCCTTGTCTTGTGGTGTATTGGGAGCTTTTTTGCGGGATTCATCTACAACACGGCGGTGACGACGGCGAACAAATGGTTCCCGGATATGAGGGGCGTGATAGCGGGGCTGATAGCCGGGGCGTTCTCGTGGGGCTCGCTGCCGTTCATCTTTCCGATCCGGGCCATTCCTAAGACTGCGCCGGACGCAGTGTTCTTCCACGTCATCTATATCATGGCGGCG
>JBARIB010000633.1:0-1657 GCA_049799535.1 Allostellaceae bacterium
CCCGACCGGCGCCGGCGGAATTGCCGCCAGCCCGCCAGGTTGGTCCTGCGGCACCGGCTTGCCGTGCGTCTCGTGCGCTAGGAAGGTAAAGGCCAACCCGACCGCGAGGCCGCAGAACGCCAAAAACATAAAGGCCGGAAACACCGCAGCTTCAGTCGCCGCGGGCTTCAGCACATTGCTGGTTCCGGCAATTACCGCCAAGCTCAAGGGTCCAAGGATCTTGCCGAGGCCATTTGCCGCCTGGCCGAGTCCCGAGGCCCGAGCGCCCATGCGCACACCATAGGCTTCCGGGGAATAGGGGGCCAGGTTAGAGAAACCTCCCGAATTGAAGAAATCGGTAGCGGCGAGCGCGACGACGAATAGCGAAACCCCCGCGAGGAGGGTCGAGTGGAAATAGGCGGCGGCGGCAAGGCACACAAAGACGCCGAAGCCATGCAGCTGGCCCAGGCGACGGCGGCCCACCAGCGGTGCAATGAACGAGAAGGCGAATTTGCCGATGATGCCGGCGGCCGTCACGTACACGAAGTAATGCGCCGCCTGCCGTACTGAGATTGCCATCAGCTGGGCGACGATCGTCGGTCCCCACAGCAGCATTCCATAGCCCGCCGTCGCCGCTCCGCACCAAGTAATAATGGTCAGCCAGAACAACCCCGGCCGAGCGTAGAGCTCGGCGAGACTAGCCCGCGGCGTTGCGGCGGTTACGACGCTCGGCAGAGGAACCGCCGACAGCGGCAGGCGCAACAAGCTTGCGACGGTCACCTGCGCCTCCTGGAACCGCCCTTTGGCGATGAGCCACCGCACCGATTCGGGGACGACGAACAGCACGCCCAGCCCGACGAAGGCGGGAACTACGCCGAGGGCAGCGATCCCCCGCCAGCCAATCAGCCCCAGCAACGCAGCGACTGTGGACGATGCCAGAAAGACCCCGAGTGTCGCCGAAATGACAAATAGGCTGGCAACAACGGTGCGGTGTCGCGTCGGCGTAATCTCGACGATCAAAGTCGTCGCGGGAGCAAACGATCCTCCGAGCCCGAAGCCGACCAGGAGCCGTAACGCCGCAAATAGTGCCCATGCTCCGTCGGGGATCACGGCAATGGCGGCCGCGCCAAACGCGCAAATAAAGGTGCCGCTCACGATGAGCGCCTTGCGCCCCCACACGTCGGACAGAGCACCCCAGGCTAGCGCCCCGATGATTGCACCGACCCCGCCGCCCAGCAGGATGATCGCGGATTGGCCGTAAGTGAGGTGCCAACGCGGCCCCAGTATCGCAACGAGAAAACCGACGCTGAAAAAGTCGAAAAAGTCGGCAACCCCGACGATCGAGATTAAGGAAAAGACTGTCCAGTAACGCTTGTTTAGCGGACAGCGATCGAATAACGACAGTAAGTCGTCGGACGTGGATTGCGCCATTTGTTCCTCCCTCAAATCGGCCGATCGCTTTGGCGGCTGGTCACCGCTCTGATGCACGGGAGCGATGGCGAACGACGATGGCAGAATTATGGTCCCAGCGCCGGGCTGGGAGCATTTCCGACGCAGTTTCGAGGTGCCGCCGACCAGCCTTCCGTGAGGCGTCGGACGTTTGTCCCCGACTCTGGTTAAAGGGCGGTCGGGTCAGGGTTGCGACCCACCTCTCGGTCCCGAGCCACCCCGAAATATT
>JBARIB010000634.1:0-1904 GCA_049799535.1 Allostellaceae bacterium
GTTCGGCCCGGATGGCTGCGCCTATGTCGTCGATTACGGCGCAGTGCGAGACCTCGGCTCCGACTCTCATTTTGTGGGCCCGCCAGCCAATGGCCCACTCGTCCAGATCCCCGGCACTGGAGCGGTCTGGAAGATCTGCCCGATGTAGCCGGCGCATCTACCCGCTCGGGGCGGCCTTGGCCGCCCCTTTTTGTGCCTGGAAGGGCCAGCATGGAATAAAGCAAATCATCGAGAGTCGTAGGTATCGGATGCCAGTCATCTCTCAAATCGCGACCTCGGAAAACGAGCTGGCCGTAAAGAGTGATGCGGCAAACCGTGGCGGTTCCGCGCCTTATGGATTTGAGTTGATTTTCACCGGCTGTGCTACTCAACGCAGCCCGCCGATTTAAGAGGGGAGGACGAACAGCATGAATCGTACCACTGGGTATCTCGCGTCGGCTGCGATGCTCGTCTTCGCGGCCACCGACGTGACAGCTGTCCGCGCCGATGATGATAATTTTGCCGGCCAGCGAAATGCTTATGTTGTCAACAAGCTCGTCTCCAATCTCCCAAATGTAGCCGCGTTCCAGGACAGGATTTTGCAGAATGCCTGGGGTGTCGCGTTCTCTCCCGCAGCCAGTCCCTTCTGGATTGCTGATAATGCCACCGGCTGCTCGACGCTTTACGGGGGCGACGGCGTTAAAGTGACGACGGTTCAGGTCGCAATCCCGTTGCCCGGCAACGTCGTGCCCGCCACCTCCTGCCAGCCCGTCGACCCGAAGAATCCGCCAAACAACGCGGCACCGACCGGCCTCGTCTGGAATCCATCCTCGGCCTTCGTTGTACCACCAACAACCATTGCAGCCTCCTTTATTTTCACCACCGAGGACGGAACGATCTCTGCCTGGGCGAATAGCATTCCTGACCCCAGCCACGCCCTCATCGCATTCGACAATTCCGCCAGCGGCGCGGTCTACAAAGGCATGGTGTTCGGCACCAACAGCAACGGCGTTTTTCTCTTTGCGACCAACTTCAACGCCGGGACGATCGACGTGTTCGGTCCTCCCGCTACCAGCGGCGGCCAATACACCAAGGTCACGACCCACGGCGACTTCACCGATCCGAACCTCCCGGCCGGTTACGCACCGTTCGGCATCGAGAACATCGACGGCAATCTCTTTGTGAGCTATGCGCAGCAAGACGCGAACAAGCATGACGACGTGTCCGGCCCCGGTCACGGCTTTGTCGACGTCTTCGACACCGACGGCAATCTGCTGCGGCGCTTCACCAGCCGCGGGCCGCTCAATTCTCCTTGGGGCATGACGCGCGCCTCCTTCGCTTTCGGCCGATTCAGCGGCGATATCCTGATCGGCAATTTCGGCAACGGCAAAATCAATGTGTTCGATTCGCGCGGCCGATTTCTCGATGAGCTCGATCGCCCGAACGGCAAGCCCCTTGTGATTGACGGGGTGTGGAAGCTGACCTTGGGCGGCGGCCGGACGTCGAATTCCGATACGCTTTATTTCACGGCCGGTCCGAACGATGAAAAGGACGGTCTGTTCGGAACGATCGCGCCAGCCTCCGCGAACACCAATGACAATTAGAGAACAGAAACGGTCTCGGCCGCTGAGTAGTAATCAGCAGCAGGCAGCAACGGTGCGAGTTCGCGAGCTATCGCAGAGCCAGCGCTGTCTGGCGGTTTTCAGCAGCTGTTGGGGTATCAAAATTAGATAGTGCGACACCGAGCAGACGCACACCCCGCGGCGGCGGAAAGTGGGGTCGAAGAAGATCGAGGCTCAGCTGCTCTATGGTCGCTCGTGAGGTGATCGCCTCGCTGCATGATCGGCTGCGAGTGATCTGCTTGAAGTTGGCGTACTTGATCTTCACAGTCACCGTCCGCGCGGTTAGGCCGTGTCGGCTGTAGG
>JBARIB010000635.1:0-1807 GCA_049799535.1 Allostellaceae bacterium
AGACCCCTCTCCCGATGTTAATGGCATTCAAAGCGAACTCGACGTACTTAAATCGCGATTAGTAATCGAGCCGGTCGTGCGTTCCCTCAAATTGTGGGAGGCACCTGAATTTAAATATCCTCAAGGCTGGAATCGGGAGCTTGTGGAGGCCCGTCTTGGCCAGATGTGGCGCGACTTCTGGGGGCTCACGAAGGGCTCGGAAGATGGTTCCCGCGATACGTCCGTTGTGAGTACAGAGACCAGTGACGCCAATCCACCAACACAAGCACAAATAGACGCGACGGTCAGCGCATACTTGGGTTATCTTGTAGCCAGCAACGATGGGCACTCGATGACGTTACGCGTTGCCTACCGGGCTTTAACGCCCGAGCGCGCGGCTACGATCGTCAACGCCCATATAACTAGCTATCAAGACTTTGGAGTGAAGGCGAAGGAGGCGGCGGCCAAACACGCCAATGCCGCGCTTACCGCTCAGGTGGCCCAGTTGCGACAGCAGCTGCTAGCCGCCGAGGCGGCCGTTACCCGGTATCGGGAAGACCACCATCTCACCGGAGCCGCCAGGGACTTATCGGGGCAGCTCGCTGCGTTACATAGCCAATTGATCTCGATCCGAGCTGAGCTCGCGGAAAACGAAGCGCGGGCGGCCGGGATTGGCGCCGGCGGTGAAAACCTACCTGAAGTTGTGAATTCCGGAACCATCGGTGGATTGCGTGGCCAGGAAGTGCAGCTGACCGCTCGCGAGGCAGCTCTCGCCAAGTATCATGGCGACGAATATCCGGAGCTCCAACACGTCCGCGCCTCCCTGCAAAATGTGCGAGACCAAATCTCGCGCCAGATGGGGCGAGATCGCGCCGCCGCGCTCCAACTGGTCGAGAGATCGCGTACGCGGGAGCGCTATCTCCAACAGAGCATTATGGAGCTAACAAAGCAGCTCAATTTTGCGGATGCCGGGCTTGAGGAGCTCCAAGGGAACGCCGACTCGATCAGATCGTTGCTAGCCAACTTTGAGAAGAGAGTAGCAGAAACGGCGGCAAATCCGGCGTTCATCATACCCAACTCGACCGTCGCCTCTCGCGCCAATCCGACCGCCACATCGACCGAGTCGAAAACGAAAAAGCTTGCCTTGGCAGGCGGTTTTTTAGGGCTAACCCTAGGCAGCTTATTTTCGGTCCTCCTGGAACTTCGGGACAAGGGGTTCCGCACCAGCATACAGGTGCAGCAGCATATCGGGTCCCTCACGGTCAGCGCGACGCCGCGGGCTCTCGGTCGCAAGCGGAAATACCCTGCGGACATAATCCTTGACGACAACAGATCAGCCTTCGCCGAGGCCTTGCGTGTGTCCTGGGCCAAGATTCACCTCGCCGTCGCGGACCCAAAATTGGCTTCCTCTGCGGGTAAGCGGCCGGGCACCGTGCTCGGCATAACTTCGGCTGCCAGCGGCGAGGGGAAGTCCACCCACGCTCTCGCCCTTGCGCGGACGGCAGCGTTGGCGGGCGAAAATGTTGTCGTTGTCGATGCGGATCTGCGTCGCTCGGGCCTCTCGCGGCTCCTCAATCGAGATTTTCGTTTCACTCTGAGAGATCTTCTTCAAGACAGATGCACAGCTAACGACATTATTACTTTCGAAGAGCGCTCGGGCGTTCACTTTGTGCCGAACGCCCCTGCTGACGTCTCTTGGACGACTCACGACCTGCAGCGGTTTCTTCATCTCGTCGAATACTTGAAGAATCGCTTTGCCATTGTGATAGTCGATTTGCCGCCGATCGTCGGCCTTGCCGACACAATCCGTCTGGCAATGGCCGTGGAC
>JBARIB010000636.1:0-2491 GCA_049799535.1 Allostellaceae bacterium
ATATTGCTGTTCAGGGTCGTTGCTCAAATTGACGAAGGGCAGCACGACGATCGATAGGCGCGGTGCGACCGGCGGCGCTGACGCGGCTTGCGCCATCTCGGCTGGCGCCGCCGGCTCACCATCTTCACTAACTTCGCCGATAAAGCGCACACCCTTGCGGGGTACGGTGCGAATGACCCGCTGGGTCGCGCCACTATCCCCGACAGCCCGGCGCGCCGCATTGAGGCGCGTCGTCAATGCCGAGGCCGAGACGATCCGTCCGCCCCAAACGCCTTCGATCAAATCATCCTTGCTGACGACGCGGTCGCGGTTGCGCACCAGATACACCAATAGGTCGAACACCTGCGGTTCGAGCGCGATCGGCTCGGCCCCGCGGCGCAATTCGCGCCGCTCGATATCGAGCCCTTGATCGCCAAACCTGAAAACCACTCGCGCTCCCCCGCTCCGGCCCGCGCGCGCTTCTTAAGGAAAACACAAGGCCAGCTTAACGGTAAATCAAGCGCATCTCAAAGCCTCTCGACCCGAATTCGGGCATCTCCCACCGTCGATACGCGGTCTCTCGATTGGGGGAAGAGGGGAAAATGCCAACTACTGCTCTAAAGCGAGCGCCGATCGCCGGCGTTGCCGTTTCGGTCGCGACCTTGGCCCTCGTCGGGGTCGCCATCGCCGCGCGCGAGGTCGGAGACAAGGCGCTTACAATGCTCCACGATGGAGTTGCATCTCTCTCGGCTTTGGGCATCGGATGTGGTCTCACTCCGACTGCGGCAGGGGTTGTCGCCTTCGTACTGTTTCTGGCTGGTATCGTCAGCGGGCTGTCGGGGTTCGCATTTTCCGCGGTGGCGGCATCTGTTCTATGGCTGTTGCCGCCACTGCAGGCAGTCCCGTTGATCATGCTGTTGTCCGTTTGCAACCAGCTGCTCTCGGTTGGCAAGTTGCGACAGGAAATGATGCTGTGGAGCACGGGCGGGCGCGAAGGAGCTCTCGCGTATATCGCCGGCGGTTTCGTCGGCGTGCCGGTGGGTCTCGCCCTGCTGCAGACTCTGCCGGCCAGCACGTTCGCGGGTGGGCTCGGCCTCTTCCTCATCACCTACAGCCTGCTCGTTCTGCTCAAGCCCGACACCCTGCGGATCACGCTGTCGGGCTGGAAACCGGCGGTGGCGGTGGGCGCCGCCGGAGGCATCATCGGCGGGTTTTCCGCCTTCCCCGGGTCGATGCCGGTGGTCTATCTCGGGCTGCGCGGCTTGAGCAAGGTCGAGACCCGCGGCATCACCCAGCCATACATCCTCGCGTTGCAGCTGATTTCGCTGAGCATCCTGGCGCTCACCCACTCCACCATTTTCAATATTCAGTTCTGGTTGCTTTGGGGCTTGACGCTCCCTGCCGTGCTGCTCGGGTCCTCGGCCGGCGTTGCTCTCTACCGGCGTATGAGCGAGGTGAATTTCCGTCGCGCGGTGCTAATCCTGTTGATTGTCTCGGGTGCCAGCCTGCTGGCAAAGACGCTGATCTGACGCACTCAATGCAACCAAGGGTGCGGCTGGCAGCTGTAAGCGGCAGGCCTAGGGACACGTTTATGAGTAAGATTGCAGTTTTAGCATCGAATCGCTCGGATCACCGCTCTTTCAACATGGGGTGCCGTAAACTGGATCGTGGGGAGCTTGATCTTTTGCGCAGGCATAACCACCGGCGATGTCGTTGCCCCCGATTGGCAGGGCTTTGCCCCGAGGGTGAGACGGCTTAAAGAAAAAAACATCCTTGTCCCCCGGTTCGTCTAAAGCGAATGTTTCCAGCAGGTCTTAAGAAAAAGACAAGCTCACCTTAAAGCTAAATCAGGCGCATCTCAAAGTCTTCCGCTCCAAACGCTGGCATCCTTTCACCGTCGAAACGCGACCCCAGTTGGGCGCTTCGATGAGAGAGAACTCCCGGTAAATAGGAGGGACAAATGACGCATTCTGATACAGGTGCACGAACGACTGAGCGCACACACGAGGCCGAACCGCCCCGTCTGCAGGTCCCAGCCGGCGAGGCGAGCACCGCCTTGGAACCCGGGCCACGCCGGCCTGATGCTCCGGCATCGACGCGCCGCGAGGTGGTTAGGCCAGCCGTTCCCGCTTTCGGTCTTCTGCCAGGCGAGTTCACAATACGGACTTACCTGAAGAATACCTACCTCACCGCGCGTGACGGCGGTCGGCACACCATCGACGCCCTGATCACCGCTGCGACGACATTGGGGCCCAACGAGAAGTTCAGGCTGACTACTATTCAACCTGATTACACCGCCATCCAGACGTCGGGGAGATATTATGTTTCTGCAAATCGTGAAGGAGGACTGAACTTCCCGCCCGGCGAAGTCCTTCAGACGCAAAGGACATCGGTTGCAGATGATGCGCTATTCGTGCTGGACGGCCCCAGCGCAGGTGGCAATTCCACCATTGGGACCTTCAATGGCCACTTCCTCACGGCATTGGGCGGGGGCGGCAAGACCTCAGACGCC
>JBARIB010000637.1:0-4452 GCA_049799535.1 Allostellaceae bacterium
TCCTCGTCGGTATCGCCGACATAGCAGAGAGCGGCATAGGCGAAACGATCGGTACCGGGTGCCGGCAGACCGGCCTCTCGGCGCGCCGCCCTGTATGCGTCGAAGGCGCGCTTGCTCGCCTCCGGACCGCGCAATACGAGCGCGTTGATCATGCCGCGCCGGCCGAGCTCGGCCGAGGTCTCGGGGTCACCAGTCGCCGCCCACATCGGCGGATGCGGCCGCTGATAGACCGGCGGCCAGATATTGACGTGCCGATGCGTGTAGTACTTGCCTTCCCAACTAAAGGGCCCGTCATGGGAGGTTAAGGTCTTGGTAATCAGGTCGATCGCCTCCCAGAAACGGTCGACATAGCCGATCGGATTGGCGTTGCCCGACACCATCTCGCTGTCGCCCGATTTGACAAAACCGATTTCGAGTCGACCCCGCGACATCACATCGGCGGTTGCGTACTCCTCGGCGACCCGCACCGGGTCGGGCCGGATCGTTATCAACGTGCCGAGGCTTAGAATGCGGACCCTTTTGGTTTGCCGGGCGAGGATGCCGAGGATCATCGGGCTCGCGCCGTACAGGCTGTTGATCCCGGAATGATGCTCGATCGAGACCACGTTGACGCCCAGATCGTCGCACAGCAGGTGCTCGTCGAGGCATTCCTCGAACAGATCGGCCGCGATCTTTGGGTCGCAATATTTGTTGGGCAGGCTGGCGCGCACCGAGTCGGCGCGGTCGAGCACCTCCTGCGGAACAAAGGGGTACACATTTTCGCAATGATACCAGGCCTGCATCGCGACTACTCCTCGAGGAAACGCGAAACCCGTTCGACAAACGCCTCGGGCTGTTCGATCTCCGGGTGGTGCCCGGCGCGTTCGATCAATTCGAACCGCGAGCCCGGGATCAATCGATTGTAAGCGCGGCCGTAATCCGGCACGACGACGCGATCGCTCTCACCCCACATCAGCAAGGTCGGCACTTTGATTCGTCCGAGCCAGCGCGGCAATTGCGGATTGTACATATACGGGTGCCACGCATAGACGCATAGCGCCTCGCGGTTGCGCGCGTAGACAGTCAGCGCGTCGTCGGACATCGCATTGAAGTCGGGCGCGAACTTATCCGGGTCGTGCCAACTCTTTTGCCGCACCTCGTCTGGCGATTTGTTGAAGATGTCGAGAATGTCAGGGGTTTCGCGGTCGCTGATCTTGATGCCGAGCGGATCGACGAGCACGAGTTTGCTCAGCCGATGGCCGCACGCCGCCGCCACCTCCGCGGCCAACCAGCCGCCGAAGGAAAACCCGAGCAGTGTCACCTTGTCGCCCGGCAGGGTGTCCAGGACCTCGAGATAGAGGTGGAGCAAATCGTAGATCGTGTCGAAATCCTTCGGCCGCGGCGAATGGCCAAAGCCGGGACCCGATGGCGCGATGACCTCACCGTGCCGGGCGAGCAGTTGAAGGAAGGCAGCCTCGGGATCGATCGTCTGAAAGCCGTGTAGTAAGAGGATCGGCCGGCCGGCGCTGCGCCGGACGACCTCGAGCTCGATCCCTCGGACCTCCAGCCGGTCACCACTCGCCATCACATCCCTTCCTTCAGCCAAGTCACCGTGCAGATGTATAGCCTCGAACCGCGGCGCGCCAACACCTGCTTGAGGGGTTATTGTGCCAAACGCGGATGAGGGATGAGGGTGGCATGCGGAACCTCAAAGTTAATGGCGAGCGGCTGTGGGCGAGCCTGATGGAGTTGGCGCAGATCGGCGCGACCCCAAAGGGCGGGGTGTGCCGGCTCGCCGCCAGCGATCTCGACGGCAAGGCGCGTCGTCTATTCATCCGCTGGTGCGAGGAGGCCGGCTGCGCGGTTCGGATCGACAAGATCGGCAACATCTTCGCGCGTCGCCCGGGTCAAAACCCGGAGCTTCCGCCGGTCATGACCGGCAGTCATCTCGACACCCAACCGACCGGCGGCAAATTCGACGGCGCCTATGGCGTGATGGCAGGGCTCGAGCTGGTGCGCACCCTCAATGACCTCGGCTACGCGACCGAGGCACCGGTCGAGATCGTCGCGTGGACCAACGAGGAAGGCTCGCGCTTCTCGCCGGCGATGGTCGGCTCGGGGGTGTTCGCCGGGGTCTTCGAGCTCGCCGAGGGTCTTGGCCGGCCCGACAACCTCAGCGGCGTCACGCTCGGCGCCGAGCTCGAGCGGATCGGATTTGCCGGCCCGGAGCCGGTCGGCGGCCGGCCGGTCGGGGCCTATTTCGAGGCGCATATCGAGCAAGGGCCGATCCTCGAAGCCTCGCAGAAGCCGGTTGGCGTCGTGACCGGCGCACAAGGCCAGCGCTGGTACGAGGTCACCGTCATCGGGCAGGAGGCGCATGCCGGGCCGACACCGATGCCACGACGGCGCGACGCCTTGGTCGGCGCCGCGCGGATGATCGACGCCGTCAACCGGATCGGCCATGCCCATGCCCCCTATGCCTGCGCGACCGTCGGCTTTGTGCAGGTCAGCCCGAACTCGCGCAACACGATCCCGGGCCGCGTGTTCTTCACCATCGACTTCCGCCATCCCGAGGACGCCGTGCTGAGCCTAATGGATCGCGACCTGCGGCAGGCCTGCAAAGGAGCCGCGGAGGCGATCGGGCTCGAAGTCGAGGTCAAGGAATTCTGGTATTTCCCACCGACCCCGTTCCATCTCGACCTGGTCGCCGCGGTGCGCGAGGCCGCCGAGGCGCAGGGCTACCCGCATCAGGACATCATCAGCGGGGCCGGCCACGACGCCGTCTACATGGCGCGTGTTGCGCCGACGGCGATGATCTTCGTGCCTTGCCTCGGCGGCATCAGCCACAACGAGATCGAGGACGCCAAGCCCGAGGACCTCACCGCCGGTTGCAACGTCCTGTTAAACGCGGTGCTAGAAGCGGCGAGCCCTGGCATGTGATGGGTTTTGCTTCGCTCAACCCATCCTACATACCGTTAATCCGCAGCTCGCCGCTGATGCTCAACCCCGAATGACCGATCTCGTCCTCAAGCACGGGCTTTCTTTCGCCGATCTTTACGACCGCGAGGGGCTGGTTCGCCTGGACCGGGCCTTTGTCGCGCATCTCGCCGATACCGATATCGGGCTGCACGATCGGCTGATGGCGGCCCGGTGTGATCCGGACGCGATCGAGCGGCTCGAAGAGTCGAACCTGCTGGTCGACCTGGCTCCCTATCTCGAAGATTTCATCGGCGCGCTGTTCGGGATCGAAGCGGAGGTCCGGGGAGTCCAGGCACGGCATCACGAGCTCGCGCCGCTGTACACGGTCAAACGGCTCTTCGTCCAACGGCGCGCGGTCAAGGGGGTCAAGGAAGACGACGCCGTCGCGATCGACGGGGCCGAATTAGCCCGCGAACTCGATCGCTTGATCGGCGCCCCGCCCGGTGAACCGATCCCCGCGTGGGAACGGCGCTACGCCGAGAATGTCGCGCAGTGGCTTGAGCACGAAGCCGACAATGCGAGGCCGCTTGACATCGCACGACGTTATGCCGCTTGGGCGACGTTATCGCCCGAGGGCCGGCGCAAGCACCGGCGCGGCGTGCTCTTCAAGGTGCCACACCGCCTCGACATGCAGCATCTGGTGCCGGTCGAAACTGTCGAGCGCGACGGGGTCACGATGCTGCGACTACCCGAGGACGAATGGCGCCGCCGCGACGGCTTTGCGCTGACCGACCCGGGCACCGACCTCACCGGCGCGCTCGACCAGGCGAATTACTGCATCTGGTGCCACAATCAGGGCAAGGACAGCTGCTCGAAGGGGCTCAAGGAAAAGGACGGCAGTTTCAAGAAGAGTGTTTTCGGCGCCACCCTCGCGGGCTGTCCGCTCGAAGAAAAGATCTCGGAGATGAATTTGGTGAAGGCGCGCGGCAACAGCCTCGGCGCCCTCGCCATCGTCGCGGTCGACAACCCGATCTGCGCCGCGACCGGCCACCGCATCTGCAACGACTGCATGAAGGCCTGCATCTATCAGCGGCAGGACCCGGTCGACATCCCGCAGATCGAAACCCGCACATTGAAGGACGTGTTGGGCCTACCCTGGGGGTTCGAGATCTATTCGCTGTTGACGCGGTGGAACCCGCTCAACATCCGCAGGCCGTTGCCGCGCCCGGCGACCGGCTACAAGGTGCTCGTCGTCGGGCTCGGACCGGCGGGTTTCACCCTCGCGCATCACCTGATGAACGACGGCCATTTTGTCGCGGCGATCGATGGGCTGAAGATCGAGCCGTTGCCGCCCGAGATCTGCGGCGTCGCCCTCGACGGCACCCGGCGCGCGTTCGCGCCGATCCGCGACGTCGGAAGTCTCGTTGAGGCGCTCGACGACCGGGTGATGGCGGGGTTCGGCGGCGTTGCCGAGTACGGCATCACCGTTCGCTGGGACAAGAATTTCTTGAAGATAGTACGCCTCCTGCTCGAGCGCCGGTCAGGGTTCGCGAT
>JBARIB010000638.1:0-2908 GCA_049799535.1 Allostellaceae bacterium
TATTAACAGAGGCCCCGGTATAGGGAGGAAAATAGGTGGAAACTCGACTTCTGCTCTTTTCTCTACCCGCCGCCGCCGGCCGCCCCACCCTGCTTTATGAGGAGAAATAGCGATGGCGAAGACCCAAGACTGTAAGCGCCGGAGCGAAAATCCCTCACTGAAGCGGCCGGGCAGTCCGGTAGCGCCGGAGTAAAAATCCGGCAGCAGTTGGCCTTTGTCGGCAAGCGGCAGGGGCTGGGGGATGAAGGGCGTGGAGCTTTACGCTCGGGTTCGTTTTGCAGTTCAGATTGAAGGTGTGAGCCGGCGGGAGGCGGCGCGGCGTTTTGGGATCGACCCGCGGACGGTCGCCAAGATGCTGGCGTTTTCGGTTCCGCCCGGGTACCGGCGAAGTCGGCCGCCGGCGCGTCCGAAACTGGATCGGTTTACCGGGATCATCGACGAGATCCTGGTGGCGGATGAAGGTCGGCCGCGAAAGCAGCGGCATACCTCGAAGCGGATCTTCGAACGGCTTCGCGACGAGCACGGCTATGTCGGCGGGATCACCATCGTTAAGGACTACGTGCTGGCGCGACGGCTGCGGCATCGCGAGGTGTTCGTGCCGCTGCGGCACGATCCAGGCCATGCGCAGGTGGATTTTGGCGAGGCGCTGGCAGAGATCGCCGGGGTCGAGCGCAAGATCCACTTTTTTGCGATGGACCTGCCACACAGCGACGCGTGTTTCGTGCAGGCCTATCCGGCGGAGACCGCCGAAGCGTTCTGCGACGGGCACAACGCGGCCTTCGAGTTCTTCGGCAAGGTTCCGCGCTCGATCCTGTACGACAATACCAAGCTTGCGGTGGCGCGCATCCTGGGCGAAGGGGTCCGACAGCGGACGCGGGTGTTCAGCGAGCTGCAGTCGCATTACGTCTTTGCCGACCGGTTCGGCCGCCCGGGTAAGGGCAACGACAAAGGCAAAGTCGAGGGGCTGATCGGCTGGATCCGGCGGAACCTGCTGGTGCCGGTGCCGCGGGCGGTCACTTTGACGGCGCTGAACGAGCAACTTCTGGAGGGTTGTCGCGGTCGGCTCGGGGATCGGCTGCGCGGTCACGACGAGACGATCGGCGAACGGCTGGTGCGCGATCTGGAGGCGTTCCACGGCTTGCCGCCGGCGCCCTACGACGCCTGCGAGAAGAAGGCGGGTCGGGTCAGTTCGCAATTGCTGGTGCGCTATCGCGGCACCGACTATTCGGTGCCCACTGCCTACGGGCACTGTGAGGTTTTGATCCGGGGCTACGTTGACGAGGTGGTGATCTGCTGCGGGGCCGAGGTGATCGCCCGTCATCCGCGCTCCTACGAGCGCGAGGACTTTGTTTTCGATCCGCTGCATTACCTGGCTGTGCTCGAACGCAAGATCGGCGCGCTCGACCAGGCAGCGCCGCTGGTCGGCTGGGACCTGCCCGAGGAATTCGCCACACTGCGTCGCCTGATCGAGGCCCGCATGGCGAAACGCGGCAAGCGCGAGTTCGTCCAGATCTTGCGGCTGCTGGAGGTGTTCCGCCTCGAGGACGTGCTGGCCGGTGTCAGAGAGGCCATCGCCCGCGGCGTGATCGGGTTTGACGCGGTCAAGCATCTGGTGCTGTGCCGGGTCGAGCGCCGGCCGCCGCGGCTCGACCTGACGGTCTATCCCTACCTGCCGCGTGCGGCCGTGGCGATGACCTCGACCAAGGCCTATCTCGACCTTCTCGCCGGGGCCTCGTCATGAGCGACACGCCCCAGCTTCTGCTCGCCCATCATCTTAAGGCGCTCAAGCTGCCGACGTTCTTGCGCGAATACGACAAGCTCGCCCAGCAATGCGCCGCCGAGGGTGTCGACCATCCGCGTTACCTGCTGCGCCTGGCCGAACTCGAATTGATCGACCGGGAACGGCGGATGGTCGAGCGCCGCATTAAGGAGGCACGGTTCCCGACGGTGAAGAGCCTGGACAGTTTCGACTTCACGGCGATCCCTTCGCTCAACAAGACATTGGTGCTGGAGCTCGCCCGCTGCGAATACCTCGCTCGCCGCGACAACGTGATCGCGGTCGGCAACAGCGGCACTGGGAAGACGCACATTGCCCTTGGACTGGGGCTGGCTGCCTGCCAGAAGGGCTTGTCGGTCGGCTTCATCACGGCCGCTGCCCTGGTCCACGAGCTGATCGAGGCGCGGGACGAGAAGCGACTGCTCCGGCTACAGCGCCAACTGGCGGCCCACAAGCTGCTGATCATCGATGAGCTCGGCTATGTGCCCCTGTCGACGACCGGCGCAGAGCTTTTGTTTGAGGTCTTCAGCCAGCGTTACGAGCGCGGCGCCATCCTCGTCACCAGCAATCTGCCGTTCGACGAGTGGACCGGCGTGTTCGGGTCCGAGAGGTTGACCGGCGCCCTGCTCGATCGGCTGACCCACCACGTCCACATCCTCGAAATGAACGGCGACAGCTATCGCCTCAAACAGAGCAAGCAACGCCAGCGCCAGGCGTAAAACCCGGCTGGCGGCCAGTCTGCCACGGTGCTCACTGCGGGGAAGGTCCGGTGCTCGCCATGCTCGCGGTGCTGCGCGTGGCTCTGCTCCTCCCATCCCCTCCGCGGCGCGCCGTGCCCGACGTGATGCCAGGTCGGGACGGGAAAGCAGGCTAATTAATCGAACTGGAAAGCTGAGTTTGAGGTAACGCATCCCGGACCAGGACTGCGACATCCGCGGCCCGCCTTCTCCCAGCCGTCCCGTGATGCATTTTTACTCCGGCCCGCCGATGCAACTTGTCTCCGGCGTTGACAGTTGCCCGGCGCATTCACGCCGACCTGCTCAAACCGTCAGTGTCCAGCCTTCGAACTCGCCTATGAACAGATGCGAGCGCTGGGCGTCGACGAGGTTTACTGCATCAGCGTCAACGACG
>JBARIB010000639.1:0-2324 GCA_049799535.1 Allostellaceae bacterium
GCCGCGGCCTGCTCTGCCCGGTGCCGCAACCCCGCCGGCGCGAGCGAGCGGCGCGTCAGAAATCCTGTACCGGGACGCGATTGGCTCAGGCTCAACGGAATAGCGCCGAAATCTGCTCAATGACCCGAGGCACCGTCACACCCTCGGCGCGGCCGGCAAAGCTGACCGCCATCCTGTGCCGCAGCACCGGCGGCGCCAGCGCGACGACATCGTCGATCGATGGGCTGAACCGGCCATCAATCAGCGCCCGGGCTCGGCAGGCGAGCATCAGGGCCTGGCTGGCGCGCGGTCCCGGTCCCCACGACACAAAACGCTTGACCCCCTCGATCGCCGTCTCGTCCGGTCTCCCCGAGCGAACAAGCGAGAGGATCGCCTCGACGACGCTTTCGCCGACCGGGATGCGGCGCACCAGCCGCTGCGCCGCCATCAGCTCGGCGACGTTCATCGCCGGGCGCGGCCGGTCCTCGGCGACGCCCGTCGTCGCGATCAGCATCTGCCGCTCGGCCTCGAGATCGGGATAGTCGACGTCGATCTGCAACAAAAAGCGATCGAGCTGAGCTTCTGGCAACGGATAGGTGCCTTCCTGCTCGAGCGGGTTCTGGGTCGCCAGAACATGGAAGGGGCGTGGCAGCGCGTGATACTGGCCGGCGATCGAGACGCGACCCTCCTGCATGGCTTGCAGCAGCGCCGACTGTGTGCGCGGGCTGGCGCGGTTTATTTCATCCGCCATTAGCAATTGGCAGAATACCGGCCCGGGAATGAAACGGAACGAACGCCGCCCTGTCTCGCTCTCCTCAAGCACCTCGGAGCCGAGAATGTCGGCCGGCATGAGATCGGGCGTACATTGGATGCGTTTGTCGTCCAGCCCGAGGATCGTGCCCAAGGTTTCCACGAGCCGGGTCTTGGCGAGACCGGGAACCCCGATCAACAAGGCATGCCCGCCGCACAGCAATGTGATCAAGGCTTGCTCGACCACCTCGCGCTGGCCAAAGATGATTTCGCCGATACGCTCGCGAACGAGGCTGAGGCTTCGCCCCAAGGCTTCGACCTCGTGGACGAGATCGGGGGAGGAGGCATTCATGGGTGCAGTGGAAATCAAGCAGACCGTTCCCTCTCCAAACACTTCGGCAGACGCAAGCCTGACCGAAAACTCGAACTCCCGCAATTCCTCCCTAGTATTGCCGCCTAAGCGGGTTAGACGGCCGGTCATTGATCACGGCGATCTCGAGATGCGGATCGCTCGTGACGGAGTTTGGTATTACCGAGGATCTCCCATCCGCCGCCCGGCGCTCGTCAATCTCTTCGCCGCCGTCCTGCGCCGCGAGTCGGACGGCAGTTATTGGCTCATTACCCCGGCCGAGCGCGGCCGGATCGAGGTCGAGGACGCCCCCTTTCTTGCGGTAGCACTCACCGTCGAGGGGGAGGGGCGCGACCAGCAGCTTATCTTCCGTACCAATCTGGACGAATTTGTGACCGCGGGATCTGGGAGGCCGCTGCGCGTCGAAACGGCTGAGAATGGTGAGCCGACGCCCTATATCCTCGTTCGCGACCGTCTCGAGGCAAAGATCGTACGGCCGGTTTTCTACGAGCTCGCTGAGCTCGGCACCGAGGAGAAGATCGAGGGTACCGCTCAATTCGGGGTGTGGAGCAAAGGGACTTTCTTCCGTCTGGGGGAACCTGGGCCGGATTGGGACTGAGTGACGCAGGGCGGAGAGTAGGGTCAGTTCATTGACGCGGCACCATTTTAACGCGGAGCAGGTAATCGAACGCTTCCTGCAGCTCGGCCAGCCCGGGCGAAGGGGCTTTGGCGGCGCGGCCGATCCCGCCGAGGCAGCGGCAGTGCGCGAGGCGACCCGTGGCGATCATGACCTCAACCCGGGAATGACGCCGCCGAGTAGCGCCCTGCGCCCGGCGGCGGTGCTGGTCCCGCTGATCGATCGCCCGGGCCGGATGTCCGTGCTGTTCACGCAGCGCACGCCGCATCTGAGCGCGCATGCGGGACAGATATCGTTTCCCGGCGGTCGCATCGAGGAAAGCGATGCGGATGCAACCGAGGCAGCCTTGCGCGAGACCGAGGAAGAAGTCGGGCTGACGCGGGATCATGTCACGATAGTCGGCCGGCTCGATACCTATGTGACCGGAACGGGGTTCGAGATCACGCCGGTAGTCGGCATCGTCAAGGTCCCTTACCCGCTGGCGATCGATCCGTTCGAAGTCGCCGAGGTGTTCGAAGTTCCCCTTTCTTTTGTCGTCGACCCGAGCAACCACCGTCGCATGACGCGGGAACTCGACCAACGCGCGCGGGTCTTTTTCGTCCTGCCGTT
>JBARIB010000640.1:0-2911 GCA_049799535.1 Allostellaceae bacterium
GCGTTCGGCGATGAGTTCGGACATAGCCTGCGCCCCCACCCCCTTGACCGCGGCAAGCGCATAGCGGATTGCCGGCTTTCCGTTATTTTTCCCTCCCCCGTTCGCGGGGGAGGGTAGGGTGGGGGTCTCGACCGCGAAGGTCACGTCCGAGCGATTGATATCCGGCGGCAATAGCCGGATGCCGAGCCGGTCCAGTTCCTGCCGGAAGACATTGAGCTTGTCAGTGTTGCCGAGATCCAGCGTCATCAATGCGGCGAGGAACTCGACCGGGTAGTTCGCCTTCAGATAGGCGGTTTGGTAGGCGAGCAGCGCATAAGCCGCGGCATGCGATTTGTTGAAGCCGTAGCCGGCGAACTTCGCCATTTGGTCGAAAATGTGCTCGGCAAGGGCCGCATCGACGCTGCGCCCAATCGCGCCCTCGATGAAGGCTTGGCGCTGCGCCTCCATCTCCGAGGCGATCTTCTTGCCCATCGCCCGGCGCAACAGATCGGCGCTGCCGAGACTATAGCCGGCCAGCACCTGGGCGATCTGCATGACCTGCTCCTGGTAGATCATGATGCCGTGGGTCTCCTTCAGGATCCCCTCGATCGCCGGATGCAGGTAGTCAGGCGTCTCCTCGCCATGCTTGACCGCTATATAGCGCGGTATGTTCTCCATCGGCCCCGGACGGTACAGCGACACGGTCGCGATGATGTCTTCGAAGCGGTCGGGCCGGAGTCTTTTCATCATGTCCCGGACACCCGCGCCTTCGAGCTGGAACACGCCCACAGTGTCGCCGCGCGCGAGCAATTCGTATGCGCCGGGATCGTCGAGCGGCAATGCCGACAGATCGAGCTCGACGCCGCGTGCGGCGAGCAGGTCACGGGTGCGTGCCAATACCGTCAGGGTCTTGAGGCCGAGAAAGTCGAACTTTACGAGCCCGGCGAGCTCGACCCATTTCATGTTGAACTGGGTGACCGGGATGTCGGAGCGCGGGTCGCGGTAGAGCGGCACGAGCTCGGTCAGCGGCCGGTCGCCAATCACGACGCCCGCGGCATGGGTCGAGGCGTGCCGGTAGAGGCCTTCGAGCTTGAGGGCGATCGCGATCAGCCGGGCGACGCCCTCGTCAGTGTCGCGCTGCTGCTGCAACACCGGCTCCCCGGCGATCGCCTCTTCGAGGGTGACCGGATGCGCCGGGTTGTTGGGCACCAGCTTGCAGAGGCGATCGACCTGCCCGTAAGGCATCGCGAGCACCCGGCCGACGTCGCGCAACACGGCGCGGGCCTGCAATTTGCCGAAGGTGATGATCTGCGCGACCCGGTCGCGGCCGTATTTCTGCTGGACGTAGCGGATCACCTCGTCGCGCCGGTCCTGGCAAAAATCGATGTCGAAATCCGGCATCGACACCCGCTCAGGGTTGAGGAACCGCTCGAACAGCAGCCCGAACCGCAGCGGGTCGAGATCGGTGATAGTCAGAGCCCAGGCGACGACCGAGCCGGCACCGGAGCCGCGCCCGGGGCCGACCGGGATGCCCTGCCGCTTGGCCCATTGGATGATGTCGGAGACGATCAGGAAGTACCCGGCAAAGCCCATTCGAATGATCGTCCCGAGCTCGAATTCGAGCCGTTCGCGATAAGGTTTGGCGAGTTCTTCCTGCTGCGCGCCTTGAGCCGCGAGTCGCATCTCCAGCCCGGCTGCGGCGGCCCGACGCAATGCCGTCTCCTCGTCAAACCCCTCGCCGACGGCGAAGGCGGGCAGGATCGGCTGCCGCGGCTGCGGAATAAACGCGCAGCGCCGGGCGATGACCAGCGTATTTTCGATGGCTTCGGGCAGGTCGGCAAAGGCCGCCTGCATCTCCGCAGCGGGCCGAAAATAATGAAATTCTGTGAGCCGCTTGCGATCGGCATCGGCCAGCACAGTGCCCTGCGCGATGCAGAGCAGCGCATCGTGCGCCTCGTGAAAGTTGCGGTCCGGGAAATAGGCGTCGTTGGTCGCGACCAGCGGCAAGCCGTGACGATACGCCAGATCCAAAAGTCCGGGCTCGCAACGTGCCTCTTCCGGCGCGCCATGGCGCATCAGCTCAATATAAAGCCGGTTTGGAAAAGCTGAAGCGAGCTCAGCCAGAACGGCTTCGGCGGCCTCCACCTGGCCTTCCGCCAATAGCCGCCCAACCGGGCCCTTGGGACCGCCGGCAAGGCACAGGAGCCCCTCGCCCGAGTCCGCCAAGTCGCCGCGGCTGATGGACGGTTCGCTCGGCACCTCCGACCCAAGATAAGACTGGCTGACCAGCCGCAGCAGATTGCGATAGCCGGTCTCGCTCTGCGCGAGCAGCACGACGCGGTCGGACTCCGGCATTGCCCGGCTCAGCCGGGTTCCATTTTCGGCGCTGCCGCGGTCGAGAGCGACCTCGCAGCCGATGATCGGCTGGATGCCCGCCGCGCTGCAGCTCGTCGCGAATTCGAGCGCGCCAAACAGGTTGCCGGTGTCGGTGATCGCAACGGCCGGCATGCGCTCCGCCTTGCACAGGCCGACGAGCTCCTTGATCCGGATCGCGCCGGCAGAAAGCGAATAAGCGGTATGAACCCGCAGGTGCACGAAATCGGCGAACGGCATAGGGCCAGCATCGCATACGCCGCGAAGGATTTCAGCCGCCGCCAAGAGAATTCAGCGATTCCGCCGGAAACCTGGTCGAGCGCGAACCTTGACCCGCTCGCTAGCGTACAGCGGGATTCGGGCTGGGTGATATTTCGGGTTTGAGACGGCCGTCCTCGAGCGCGACGGTGCGGTCGAGGCGGCGGGCGAGATCACGATTATGGGTCGCGATCAGCGCTGCGAGACCGGTGTGCCGAACGAGGTCGAGGAGCGTGTCCATCACGCTGTCGCCGGTTGCGTGGTCGAGATTGCCGGTCGGCTCGTCCGCCAGCAGGATTTT
>JBARIB010000641.1:0-2366 GCA_049799535.1 Allostellaceae bacterium
AGCCCGCGGGCTGCTGCCGCCAGAACGGCCCCCGTGCCGAGCGGCTTTGTCAGGATCAGCCGGTTGCCCGGCCGTAACCCGGCTTTGCGCAGCAGCTTTCCCGGGACCGGGCGGCCCGTTACCGCAAAGCCGAGAGCGACCTCTGCCCCCTCGGCGCTGTGGCCACCGATCAGCACTGCACCAGCCGCTTCGAGCACGTCGAGCCCGCCGGTGAGCATGTGAAACAGGTCGTGCTCGACGATTGGGGCGCGCGCCGGGGGCAGGGTCGCGATCGCGAGCGCGGTCTCGGGCGTACCTCCCATTGCATAGATGTCGCCGAGTGCATGAGTGGCGGCGATACAGCCGAAGAGGTAAGGGTCGTCGACCATCGCGCGGAAAAAATCGACGGTCTGAAGTAGCGGCGGCGCGCCGCGGAACGATACGAGCGCTGCATCGTCGGGGCTGTCGAGACCAATCATGACCCCGGCGCTTGTGGCCGGAGCAAGCCGCCGCATCACCCTGTTTAGCACCGCGGCCGGGACCTTGGCAGCGCAGCCGCCGCAGCGCATCAGTTCCTCCCCCGGTTCCGGAGCCATTTCCGGCAATTCGCGGTACCGCCGCATCCAGCGCCGATCGATCCAATCCTTCAATTGCCAAAGTCGCGGACCGTAAGCCGCAAACGGCCAGCGCGAAGCCACGGCTTGCCGATCACCGGTGCCGATCAGCGCCAATGCTCGCCGCTGCGGCACGGCCCGCCGCAACCGCTTTCCGGCGAGCGCGCGTCGCAGATTCTCGGCGAGCGGCCGTCCCTGCCGGACGGCGTAGACTCCGGCCTTCTCGCGCGGGTGCGAAACCATCGTCGCGACATCGCCTGCGGCGAAGATTTTGGGGTCGCCGGTCGAACGTAGCTTGTTGTCGACCGCGATAAAGCCTCGGGCCGTCAACAACAAGCCGGTCTCGGCCAGCCAAGGCGCGGCACCCGCCTCTGTTACCCACAGCGCCTCGTCGAATTCGATGCCCCGGCCATCGGCGCAGACGAGCATCCGGGCCTCGACGCGGATCACTGCGCTGCCTGTCAGAGCGGTAATCCCGCGCTCGGCCAAGATCCTCTCGAACAGGCGGCGGACCCGGGGGTTGTGCGACGGCAGAAGCCCCTCTCGGGTCACAAGCGTGACTTCGAGGGCATTGCCCCGCAATCGGGCCAGCCGATATTGCGCCGACAAAGCCAGCTCGACGCCGCCCGCACCGCCGCCGACGATGGCGAGGCGCAGTCGCGGCATGTCTTTGGCACGGGCAAGCAATGCCTCCCAATGGGCCGCGAAATGCGCAATGGGTTTGACGGGAATGGCGTGTTCGGCAGCGCCGGGGACATCGTTCGCGCGGGGCTCTGAGCCGATGTCGATCGATAGGATATCGTAGCGGATCGGCGGGTGCCCGCGCGTGAGTACGGAGGTTTCGGAGCGGTCGAGACCGATTGCTTCGTCACGGATCAGCCGCGCGCCGGCAAAGCGTGCCAGCCGGCCAAGATCGATATGGCATTCCTCGAAGCTGTAATGCCCCGCGACATAGCCGGGCAGCATTCCCGAATACGGGGTCTCAATATCCCGGGTCACGAGGGTGAGACGCACACCGGGCATCGGCCGCATGCCAAAGGTCTTGAGCACGCGGACATGCGCATGCCCGCCGCCGACGAGAACGAGATCCTGGTTTATTGGCGCGGGTGGCTGCATTGCAGCCCACTATGCCCGAGCGCCGATCGAATGACGAGGCGGCTCAGGATGCAAGGGCGGAGGCGACCTGCGTTCCAAAACGCCCTTCTGTACTTCTAATCCGATACAGGACGTTTAAGCTGTCGCTTCACAAGCGTTTTCTTCAGCGTAGAGGAGCGGATTATGACGCGACCGTTTGAGGGCATCAGGATCGTCGACGCGACCCATGTCCTGGCTGGCCCCTTCGCGGCATATCAGCTCGCTGTTTTGGGCGCGGAGGTCATCAAGGTCGAGCATCCCGAGGAACCCGACCAGACCCGCGACGGCGGAACCGATCGAGCGCTCAACCGGCGGGGCATGGGAACCAGTTACCTGACCCAGGGCTCCAACAAGCGATCGATCACTCTGAATTTGAAGACGGAAGCCGGCCGCGACATTCTCAAATGCCTCGTGAAGCGCGCCGACATCATGGTCGAGAACTACCGGCCCGGCGCATTCGACGCGCTCGGCCTCGGCTACGCTGCGATGAGTGCGCTCAACCCACGCCTCATCTACTGCTCGATCTCGGCCTTCGGGCAAGATGGACCGCGCGGCAAACAGACCGCGTACGACCATGTGATCCAGGCAA
The DNA here is from genome assembly GCA_049799535.1 of Allostellaceae bacterium. Classification (GTDB taxonomy): domain Bacteria; phylum Pseudomonadota; class Alphaproteobacteria; order ATCC43930; family CGMCC-115725; genus AP-15. The sequence continues at coordinate 2,317 of JBARIB010000641.1, forward strand.
CATCCGGATTGATGTCAACGACCGGCACTCTGGAAGTCAACCCGATCAAG
>JBARIB010000642.1:0-1703 GCA_049799535.1 Allostellaceae bacterium
TGTGAGCGAGGCCGTCACAGTCATTCTGTCAGCGATTAGAAAGCGGTGATGCGTGGCGCGACAGACCAGGGCATGCCTTGAAAATAGGCGCCAATGGCGTACATTCGGCAGATGCAGACGCGGCCGATTACGGTAGCGGAAACGGCTGTGTTCATGCATCAAGCTGGCGCGCTGTGGACTGATGAAGAGCGGTTCGAGTTCGTGGATTTCATAGCGCGCAACCCCGAGGCCGGCGACCTGATCCCGACAAGCGGTGGCATCCGCAAGGTCAGATGGAGCCGACGAGGCGCCGGGAAACGAGGCGGAGTACGAGTGATTTATTTCTATCACGACCCTGGAATGCCGCTTTACCTGCTGATGATGTATGCGAAGGCACGGCGCGATGACATCTCGCGCGATGCGCGGCGAACGGTACAAAGGCTTGTAGCGCGGCTGAAAGAGGCGCACGGGCGCTGACGAGGACAGCATGAACAAATTCAGCAAGGAACTGATCGAAAGCCTGACTGAGGCGTACGAACACTCCGAGGGCAAGCCCAGCAGGGTCCGAGTGCATGTGGTCGAAGTCCCCGATGTACGCGCCATCCGCCAGCAGCTGGGGATGTCCCAGCAGGAATTTGCCCGCGTCTACCACATACCGCTCGCGACGCTGAAAAATTGGGAACAGGGACGCCGCCAGCCCGATGCCCCTGCTGCGGCCTACCTCGAACTCATCGCCAAGCGCCCGCTCGAGGCTAGACAGGTCGAGCCCGGAAGGCCAAAGTCCACCGCAACGGTTGCGGCCAGCGACGTAAAGGCCTTTGCCAACGCATGTATATACGCGCGCTCTCTGTACATGCACTATAAGGTAATATTTGAGGATACGCCGCTTAGCGACAACCCGTTCAACAAGTTATCACCCTATTTCTTTGGCGATCTGGACTGGATGTTCCGTGAATATCTTATTTTGCAGGTTTGTAAACTCACTGACCCGGCGGTGGACGGCCGCGGCAACGAAAACCTCACCGTCAAATTTCTGACGGCAAACGCCGATTTCAGCACCGATCCGGCTGGTGCCGTAGAGCTCCGAGCACGTTCGGAAAAGATTGAGACGTTTCGCTCCCAGCTTAAGCTCGCGAGAGACAAGATCATATCGCACTCAGATCGCAAAACAATTTTAGACGGCCGCCCCTTGGGCGGAGCGCAGACGGATGCTTGGGTCAATTTTTGGCTTGACCTTCAGGTTTTCGTGAAACTCCTCTGGAAGCGCTATCTTGGCGATGACGGTATGTACATTTGTGGTGTCGCGGGCGTATCAGATGCCATCGCCATGATTCAAGCTCTGCGTACATTCGTCGCCAGCGATCTCCCTTTGACCGCATAGCCGACGCGCGTCAGTCTGGAAATCCGCCGCGAGCCACCGATTAGCCCTTGCACGGTACTCGCAGTGCTTCACGGAGGTTCGTTCGAGAAGATGATCGTGCCGGAGGCGGCGAACATGCCGCCGACGCCGTGGCAGACCGAGATCCGGGCGTCGGGGATCTGGGCGGGGGCTGACCCGCGCATCTGGCGCACGCTCTCTTGCAGGGCGTACATGCCGTACATGCCGGAATGCATGTAGGAGAGGCCGCCGCCATTGGTGTTCAGAGGCAGCTTGCTACGCGGGGCAGTATTACGTTCGGCAATAAAGGCGCCGGCCTCGCCGCGTCCCACAAAGCCGAGATCCT
>JBARIB010000643.1:0-6386 GCA_049799535.1 Allostellaceae bacterium
GGCAAAGCGGGCGGCAATGCAGAAGGTCCCGACGCCGAATCGGGCGGCTTTCCAGTCCAGGAGGAGCGCGCACGAGTGTCCTTACGCGACCGATATCACTCTTGGTGCTCGAGGAGCACCTCGGCGCGGCTCCCGCCGGAGCTCGCGGCCGACGGCGCCGCCTCAACCTCGATTTTATCAGCCGGTACTCCCGCCTTTGTTAGAGCGGCGGCGACCGCCTGGGCGCGGTCGAGAGCGGCGCGATAGCCGTTTAACTGTTCGACCGCGCCGCTCCCGGCTTCGGCATAACCGACAACACGGATCTTTCCCGGGTTCTGCCGGTAGATCGGCACGATTTTTTCAAGCCTCTGTCGCTCGCCCTCCGTAAGGCTGGTCGAATCAGTGCTGAACTTGATCTCGGCGACCGGTTTGCCGACCGGCGCGGCCGGCTTCTGGCTGCCCTTGCCGGGATCGGCCGCTGCGGACCGGGTAGGCGCCGGCGGCGGTAGCTCAGGCGGGGGCGGCGCTGCTTCCGGCAAGCGCGGCGGGGCGAGTGCGCCTCCCACGGCAAGACCGCTAGGCAACGAAGCTGCCGTGCTCGCAACTTTCGCCGTGGGAGCCATTTGTGGCGGCGGCGGTGGAGGCTCGATCTGCTCCGGTTGCGGCGTCGCCCGCGTCTGCGGCACTTCGAGACTGGACTCCATGGGCCCGGGCTCGGGGGGCTCACCCTGCTTGCGAAGCCCTTGACCGGGCGCGACGGTCCTCTTGCGATCAGCTTTGGCTGAGGGTTGTGCGCTCTCCGGCATCGATGGGGCTGGCTGTGCGAGCGCTGCGACGTCCCGAGTGGGCGAGACGGCAGCTGCCGCCGCAGGTAAGGTCGATGGCTTAGCGGGCTGCCCCGAAGGAACCGGTGCCGATGAGGGCGGCGGAGCGGGGGGCGGCGAAGGCGGCAGAGCAGTGGCGATCGATTCCGTTGCGGCTATGCCAGGATCGGTTGGCAAAGCGGTTGGCGTTGTCGGAGGCGCGGCCGACGCAGCAGCGAAGCCCGCCCTCAGCTGCTCGTCCGAATAGCGCGCATTGGCTCGGTCGGCAATCAGGCCCTGGGTCAGTTTTTCCTGGTCAGCCGAGGTCATCGCCCGGACCGGAGGAGGTGGGACGGTCGCAAGGTTGGGATAGTCGGACGCCTCTCCCGCTGCCAAGTTTTGCGAATTTGGCGTCGTATCCGGATCGGGATCGTTGCGGCTGGCTCCGGTCAGGTCACGCCAAGTCTCGACCGGATTGCAGGCCGCGAGCCCAAGCAGCAGCATTACTGCGGCAACCCAGCGCCGCGGCCGAGATGTCCGTCTTTCGCGACCCAAGCGGGCCGATAGGAATTTCCCCATCAACATGACCAAATTCCCGATAAATTGGCCCCCGGTGCCGTGCACGCGTTCGGGATCCGCGTGCGTTCGGCACAAAACTCTAGACGCTGATGTATTAGATCTGGGCTGGCGCGTCACTACATTTGATCGCGAGAAGCGCCCGCCGTCCGAGCCTTTAGTTGGTGTGAGCTTTTTCGGGGTCGGAGACCGGTTTGCGGGGAGGAATGAGGAAACGTCGATGAACGACGCGAGCCACAGCAAGTCCGTTGAGACACCCCGGCCATCCAGAAAGACCCCGAAGCCGTCGAGCGCGTCCGATAAGACGCCAGCACCGGGGAAGGCGCTCAGAAAGACCGGCAAGGCGGCGCGACATTCCGGTCCTGAGCCCAACCAAGGGGCAGCTGATGGAAGTGGTGCGGAGTCCGAGACTCTTTCCGATGCCGCCGAGTTCTCGCAGCAAATTGCTGAAATCGCTGAAAAGAGCCAGCATCTCGTCGCCGATTTCCTCAAGCGCCAAGCCCCGGATGACGGCGTCGGAATGGTGAACACGCTGGCCGTCGGAACAGCCTTCCTGGAGATGACAGCCCGCCTAATGGCGGACCCTTCGCGCTTGGTCCAGGCACAGCTGTCGCTGTGGAATGATTACTTGACCTTATGGCAACGGACGGCGCAGCGGTTTCTCGGCGGAGACACGGAGCCGGTGATCGAGCCGTCTGCCGGCGACCGGCGCTTTCGCGACGTGGCGTGGTCCGAAAACACACTCTTCGATTTCATTAAGCAAAGTTATCTTCTGACGGCGCGGTGGATGCAAAGCACGGTTCGCGATGTCGAAGGGATCGACGAGCGTACCGCCCGAAAGGTGGACTTTTATACGCGCCAGTTTGTTGACGCGCTGGCGCCGTCGAATTTCCTTTTGACCAATCCCGAAGCCTTGCGAGCCACGATCGAGAGCAAGGGTGAGAACCTGCTCAACGGGCTAACGAACCTGCTCGACGACCTCGAGCGCGGCAAGGGCCGCCTCGCGATCAAAATGACCGATATGGAGGCTTTCCGTATTGGTGAGAACATAGCGGTCACGCCAGGCAAGGTCGTCTATCAGAACGATCTTATGCAGCTCATCCAGTACGAGCCGACCACCGAAAAGGTGAAGCGCCGGCCACTGCTGATCATCCCGCCATGGATCAATAAGTTTTATATCCTGGACCTGCGGCCCAGTAACTCGTTTATCCGCTGGGCCGCTTCCCAGGGCCATACCGTCTTCGTAATTTCCTGGGTCAATCCGGACGAGCGGCTCGCCGCCAAGACTTTCACGGACTACATGCTGGAAGGGCCGCTCGCCGCTCTTGATGCCATCGAGCAAGCGACCGGCGAGCGCGACGCCAACGTCATCGGCTATTGCCTGGGCGGCACCCTGCTCGCCAGCACGCTGGCCTATATGGCGGCCAAACGCGACAACCGGTTCAAGAGCGCGACCTATCTCGTGACAATGGTCGATTTTGCCGAGGCCGGCGAGCTCTCGGTCTTTATCGACGAGGAGCAGCTCTCGGCTCTCGAAGAGCGCATGAACAGCAAGGGCTATCTCGAAGGCCGCGACATGGCGACGACCTTCAATATGCTGCGCGCCAACGATCTGATCTGGTCGTTTGTCGTCAACAATTACCTGCTCGGTAAATCGCCTTTCCCGTTCGATTTATTGTATTGGAACGCCGATTCGACACGTATGCCGGCGGCGATGCACAGTTTTTATTTGCGCAACATGTACCAGGAGAATTTGCTTGTAAAGCCGGGCGGCATCAGCATTGACGGCGTCCCAATCGATTTGCACAAGCTTACGACCCCATCCTTCCTGCTGTCGACCCGCGAGGATCACATCGCCCCGTGGCGATCCACCTATGCCGCCACCCAGCTCTACCGCGGCCCGGTCAAATTCGTCTTGTCCGCCTCTGGCCACATCGCTGGGGTCGTCAATCCGCCGGGAGGCAAATACGGCCATTGGGAGAACGAAAAAAACCCGCCGACCCCGGAGGAGTGGCTCGCCACCGCCACAGCCCACCCGGATTCATGGTGGCCGCTATGGGAGCGTTGGATCTCGCAGTATGCCGGCGGCGAGGTGCCGGCGCGGCATCCCGGCGATGGCCGGCTCAAACCGATCGAAGATGCCCCCGGCTCTTATGTCAAAGTGCGCGCCGCGGATTGAGCGGGTTCGATATGCTGATCTTGGCGCATAGCAAGCCCCAGTAAAATACCGTTGCCAGTTTCTCTATAGGAACGCGACGATCCCTCGATAGCTCGAGGGAGGAGCGCGCGATGCTTGCATGGTTCGGCGAATTGAACGCGAAGGAACGCCGCACGATGGGCGCCTGCTTTGGCGGCTGGGCGCTCGATGCGTTCGACGTGCAGATGTACAGTTTCGTGATCCCGACGGTGATCGCGCTGTGGGGATTGTCGCGCGGTGAAGCCGGGCTCATCGGCACGGTCACGTTACTGATCTCGTCATTGGGCGGGTGGTTTTCGGGTACCTTGGCCGACCGTTTCGGCCGCGTGCGGATGCTGCAGATCACGATCCTGTGGTATTCGATTTTCACGTTCCTCTGCGCTTTCGCGCAAAACTTCGAGCAGCTCTTCGTATTGCGGGCATTGCATGGCCTCGGCTTCGGCGGCGAATGGGCCGCCGGCGCCGTGCTGATGGGCGAGGTGATCCGCGACAAGTATCGCGGTCGCGGCGTCGGCATCGTGCAGACCGGCTGGGCCATTGGCTGGGGCGCTTCGGCTCTAATCTATACTGCCCTTTATGCTTTTTTGCCGGAGCAGATCGCCTGGCGCGTGCTGTTCGCGATCGGCCTGTTGCCGGCGGTCTTCGTGTTCTGGATCCGCCGGCATATCGACGAGCCCGAGATTTTTCGCGAGCGGCAGCGTGAGCGAGCGACAGTCGGCTTCGCTCATCTATTTTCCGCCTTTCGCGGCGCGCATTTGTGGACCACGGTCAAGGTCTCGCTGATGGTCGCCGGCGCGCAAGGCGGCGGCTACGCCCTGGGAATCTGGATGCCGACTTATTTGCGCACTGTACGAGGCCTATCCGCCCCCAGTACCGGCGGCTTTCTGCTGGTTCAGATATTCGGCGCATTGATCGGTTTCCTACTGGGCTCTTATCTGAGCGACGCTATCGGCCGAAAGGCGACCTTCCTGTGGTCGGCTATCGGCTCGTTTGTGGGGATCTTGCTCTATCTGTTCTTGCCGATGGGCAATATCGCATTACTTTTCTTCGGCGTTCCGCTGTTCGTCGTGTTTCTTATGAAGTTCCCGCCGATGGGCCCGTTCATGACGGAGCTCTATCCGACGGAAGTGCGCGGCACTGCCCAGGGTTTCTGCTACAATGCCGGACGGGCGATTGGTGCGCTGTTTCCGGCGATGGTTGGTTTTCTCAGCGATACTATGTCGCTCGGCGTGGCGATCGCAGTCTTCAGCGCCATTGCCTTTGGGCTGATGATCATAATGCTGTTCACACTGCCCGAAACCCGCGGCCGCAGCCTGCAGAGCTTGGAGGCAGCGCCGGTCAGCGATCCCACTCTCGCCCCGCTTGCCGGCAGAGGGTCGGGGTGAGGAGCAGTCTCACAAAAAGAACCTCCGTCGATCAGTCGGGCCTGAGTCGAGACCCAGCATCAACCGCACATTCTGCACCGCTGCCCCCGACGCGCCTTTGCCGAGATTGTCCAGCTGTGCGACGAGCACGGCATGGCCGCGCGACTCGTTAACCCAGACGTAGAGGTCAAGCCGGTCGGTCCCATTGAGTGCCTCCGGTTCGAGCTTGTCTGTCCCGTTGCCGACCGCGACCGTTACGTATTCCGAATTCTCGTAAAAGGCGCGCAAGGCCTCCCGTAAATCGGCGCCGGTGGGCATCCCGGGCAACTCGTGGAGGTAGAGCGGGATGGAAACCAGCATGCCCTGGCGGAAATGTCCGACCGAGGGCATGAAGATCGGCCGCCGCGACAGCCCGGCGAAGAGCTCGATCTCGGGCACATGCTTGTGCTCGAGACCGAGCGCATAAAGCTCGAAGGCCGGCCCGCCGACGCGATCATGCGCCTCGATCATCGATCTGCCGCCGCCGGAATAGCCGCTGACCGCGCTTATCGTGATCGGGTAATCGGGCGGAACGAGCCCCGCTTGGACCAGGGGACGCAATAGAGCGATAGCGCCGGTCGGGTAACACCCGGGATTGCTGACTTTGCGCGCCATCGCGATCTTCTCGGGCTGATCGAGCGCCATTTCCGGAAGGCCGTATGTCCATATGGGATCGACCCGGTGAGCGGTGCTGGCGTCGAGCAATTTCGGCGCGTTGCTGCCCAGCGCTTCGGTGAGCGCGACTGCTTCTCGCGCAGCATCATCCGGTAAGCACAGCACGATGAGGTCGCACCCTGCCATCATGTCCTGGCGCGCCGAGGGATCCTTGCGCTGCGCCGTGGATAGGCTGCGCAGTGCTATCTGGGGCACCATTTCGAGCCGCTTGCGGATGCCGAGACCCGTGGTGCCGGCCTCGCCATCGATAAAGACGCTGGGTTGATTACTCGCCATTGGAGTGCCCCTCGAATGACAGGACGGCGGTTATTAGCCTAACCGGCAGTAGCCGCAAAACGCTTTCGATTTCCGCCCCGGCATCGGGTGCGCTATCGTGCAGCGAAACGGTGGCTGATAGGGTTCGACAGCGATGAACGAAAATAGTGCGCCTCTCAATTGTCTTGCCGGCGTTCGAGTACTCGATCTGACGCAATTCGAGGCCGGTCCCTCCTGCACCGAAGCGCTCGCATGGCTCGGCGCCGAGGTCGTGAAGGTCGAGAACCCGAAGACCGGCGAGCCCGGTAGAACCGCTTTTCCCGCACCGCAAGGCAGCCCCGACTCATTCTATTTCTTCGAATTCAACGCCAACAAGAAATCCGTCACGATCGACCTCAAATCCGAGCGCGGCCTGGCTCTCGTCAAAGACATGGCCAAAAAGGCCGACGTGATGATCGAGAACATGGCGCCGGGCACGATCGAGCGGCTGGGGCTCGG
>JBARIB010000644.1:0-2285 GCA_049799535.1 Allostellaceae bacterium
CATCATGACCCCAGCGGTGGCGGCAATGCGAGACAGACGGAGGGTTATCATTTTCACTCTCCCTTGCTGATGTGAGCGCTCACGATTTCCTTCGGCGGGCCCCATGGTGGAGCGCCCGCCCGTATGACATTGCGCTAGGTCTAATCCGACGGGTGCCCGATGCCCTTGATCATATCCATCACCTGCGTGAGGTTGTAGCTCTCCGGCGCCTGCATCGGCGGGAACTCCTTCAGCGTCTCGAACCACTTGAGCCACAAATGCTGGCCGATAGGCAACAGGTTCCAGTCGTAGAGGAACGCGGTGCCCCGAGAATCAAGCGCGCCGTCGAAACTCACGGCGGTCTCCTAGGAGATCCCGACCGCCTGCTCGAACGGGTCGCGTTTGATGTCGTCGACCAGGGTGAAGTGGAACGGCACAAGCGGCAGGAGCCACCCCTCCCGCGTCGGGTTGCGACATCGTGTAATACAACTTCCAGTTCTTATAGCGCACCACCAAGGGCGCATTGCCCCGGATTCGCCTCAGCCTGCGCTCGTCGCATTTGTCGTGGGGGTCTGCGCGAAGGCCAGTCCGGGGGCACAAAACAATGCCACAGCGGCCACAACCCAGCGGATGCAGCGGTATGGTATCACTGTCGAAATCCTGCTGATCGCTAGAAACGGAATGTGCCTGCGAAAATCGGCCCCCTCATATGGACGTTGAAGCCCACGCTGCCGATGTTGCTCGAAAAGGTGAAGTTGAGGCTGCGATAGCCGAGGTGGAGGTTGATCCAGGAGTTGAGGGCGTAATCGATCGTGCCCATGACCTGCCAGTCGGTATGCGCGCCGACCCCGAACCCGCCAAGATCGCCATAGGCCGTCGCGGCGAAGCCGTTGCCGAAATCGTAATGATATCGCCCGGCGATCAGAGGATCGCCCCAGCCCGCCTTCTGGTCCCGGCTCACCCCGGCTAGCAGACCGGGGTTGAGCTCCACATTGGCATCAAAGCCCCAAGCACGGAAACCGCCCCCGAGATCGGCGAACTGGTTGGGCGTTTCGAGGAAGCGGTAAAGCACGACCGCGGTCCCGGTATTCGCCGTTATCCCCACGCTGCCGCCCTGGTAAAACACGTTGCGGGTGCTGATGTTGGTCGAGAATGGGACATGCAGCACGTCGCCGATGAGCCCGATCGGCCCATAGCGGACCTCGGCAGAACCCATGAACGGTGCACCGGTCAGGTCTCCCAACAAGTCGAAAGAGCCGATATTGGCGTTGACCGTCGGCGCTCGCTCCAGCGGAGTCTCGATGGTGGCGTGAATGCCGGCGAGCCACAGATAGGGTGTGACGAAAATCTGCATTCCGCCGGGACCGGTCGCCTCCTGCGCAAGGACACTTTGGGCCCCCGCCCCAAGCACTGCCGCGGTGACGACGATAGTCGCCAGTGCCGACCTGGCAAACCTAGACAGTTGCAGTGATATACTCCGGCTCGCTTCCGCGCGCCGAACCAACTTTGACATGATCTCCCCCCAATTGAGTACACAGACTTACTGGTGCAGCCAGGCTTGGAAGAGCCCTTCTTTGCAGGGCTCGGAGAGTTCAGGCAGGTGCTCCTTCATGCAGGCCTTGATCCGGCCTTGGCCGGGCGGGACCTGACTGCAGAAATGCGCAATATCGGGTTTGCAGGCTTGCAAGACTGCCCTCCCAGCGGCACCCATCTTCTGCTGCGCCATTGCACCCGATGCGGAGAGCAGCAAGACGGCGCCGGCCATCAGAACTGTCTTCTTCAACATTGTCTGCTCCATAGCTTTTTAGGGAAAGTTGATAGCCTATTACAATTATTCCACCGGTTCCTGATCGCGCAACAGGTCATTAAATTATGCGCTAACAAACCAGTCGCGGCCGAGCAAGATCGTCAGGGCCGCGTGCAGAGCAACCGCCGGCCACAGTAGTATGCCGGCGAGTGCACCGGCGATTCCCAGGTAAGCAAGGTAGAGGGTGACCAACAGGCTGAAGACCAGCAGCGCTCGCAGAGCCGACCTGACATCCGCACCTCCGCCCGGCCAGCAGGCCAAGGCCAATGCGAGGAGGGCGAATCCGGTTAGCCGACCTAATGCCTGGCCTCCGCCGGACATCTCGGCGCCGAATAGCAGCCAGACAAACATTGACGGACGAATTACCAGAACCAGGCCTGTCGCCACCTCGACGCCGGCGGCCACCGCGACCCACATCGCGCCTTGTCGCTTGTTCACGAGATCCTCTTTATCGGCGGGTTTTGTATAAGCCGTTGCTTCGGCTTTAGTGGCCGGTGGC
>JBARIB010000645.1:0-3732 GCA_049799535.1 Allostellaceae bacterium
ATAGCGTTCTGAACAGGGCCGGAAGTCCCTAGTAGACGCGTTCCTTGGGCGGAAAAGATTGCACCTCGTTGGACAAGGGGTGGAGATGCACCGGGCGATCGCCGAGGTGCACCACTCCGTCACTGTCGCGCCAGACGAGGGTATGCTTGAGCCAGTTGCGGTCGTCGCGCTCGGGATAATCCTCACGGGCGTGCGCGCCGCGGCTTTCGGTGCGGTATAACGCCGAATGCAGCACGACCGCCGCCTGCCCAACGAGATTGTCGAGCTAGAGCGCTTCGACGAGATCGGTATTCCAGATCATCGACCGGTCACTAACGGCGAGATCGTCGAGCGAACGGGTGATCGCGGCCATCTTGCGCAGCCCTTCTTCGAGCACGCCGGCAATGCGAAACACGGCACAATGATGTTGCATGACACGCTGCATCGAGAGGCGAATCTCGCCGGTTTTGCGCCGCCCCTTTGCATGTCGCATGCGGTCGAGCCGGGCGATGGCCGCGTCGGTTGCCGAATTCTGCAAAGGACTGTGCGGCGCGCCCGGCTCGGTGATCTCGGCGGCGCGCTGTGCCGCGGCGCGCCCGAACACGACGAGATCAAGCAGCGAGTTGGTGCCGAGCCGGTTGGCGCCGTGCACTGAAACGCAAGCAGCCTCGCCGACCGCCATCAGCCCGCGCACGATACGCTCCGGATCATCGTCGGTCGGGTCCAGCGCCTCGCCGTGAATATTAGTCGGTATGCCGCCCATATTGTAATGCGCGGTGGGCAATACCGGGATCGGCTGGCGGGTCAAATCCACGCCGGCGAAGATCCTCGCAGTCTCCGAGATCCCCGGCAGACGCATGTGTAATACCTTGGGGTCGAGATGCTCCAGGTGCAGCAGGATGTGATCGGCCTGCGGTCCGCAGCCTCGGCCTTCGCGGATCTCGATCGCCATGGCGCGACTGACAATGTCGCGGGCACCGAGGTCCTTCGCCGTCGGCGCATAGCGCTCCATAAAACGCTCGCCTTCCGAATTCGTCAGATAGCCGCCCTCGCCGCGCGCACCCTCAGTGATCAGGCAACCCGCTCCGTAAATGCCGGTGGGATGGATTTGGATAAATTCCATGTCTTGCAATGGCAGTCCCGCGCGCAGTGCCATCGCATAACCGTCGCCGGTGCAGATATGCGCCTGCGTCGTGCCGAGAAAAATGCGGCCGCCGCCGCCGGTCGCCAATACGACGATGTGCGCGCGAAACAGGTGCAGGGTGCCGTCATCGAGCCGCCAAGCAATGACACCCCGGCAGGCGCCGTCTTCGATGATCAGATCGAGGACCAGATATTCGATAAAGAACTCGGCTCGGTGCTTGAGGCACTGCTGGTACAACGTATGGAGCATCGCATGGCCGGTGCGGTCGGCGGCGGCGCAGGCGCGCTTGGCGAGCCCCTTGCCCCAGTGCACGGTATGCCCGCCGAACGGCCGCTGGTAAATGCGTCCGTCTTCGGTCCGTGAGAACGGCACGCCGAAATGCTCGAGCTCGATGACCGCTTCCATCGCATTGCGGCACATATATTCGATGGCGTCCTGGTCGCCGAGCCAGTCGGATCCTTTCACCGTGTCGTACATGTGCCAGCGCCAGTCGTCCTCGCCCATGTTTCCGAGCGCGGCGCCGATGCCGCCCTGCGCCGCGACCGTATGGCTTCGGGTCGGGAAGACTTTGCTGATGCAGGCGGTCCTGAGGCCCGCAGCCGTCAATCCCAGAGTCACACGCAGGCCGGCGCCGCCGGCGCCGACCACGACGACATCGTAAGCATGGTGCTCGATTGGATAAGCCTTGCTCATCGCCCCAGCTTTCGTATTTTACGAAATGTTAGGCCGCCGCTTGGGCGGCGCAATTGGCGATTAGCGTAGCCTGGCTGCGTAAATTCCGAAGGCTTTCGAGGAATGCGTTTCGATCTGAGCGATTTGCGCCTGTTCCTTAATGTCGTCGAGGCGGGCAGCATCACGCGCGGCGCCGAGCGAATGCATTTGGCACTTGCCGCGGCGAGCACCCGGATCCGCAACATGGAAGCGGCGCTTGGCACACCCCTTTTGCACCGTGAGCGCCAGGGCGTGCAGCCGACCCCGGCCGGCCGCACCCTCACTCATCATGCGCGCGTGCTGTTGCAGCAGGCCGAGCGAATGCACAGCGACCTCGCGCAGTATGCCGAAGGCATCAGAGGACATGTCCGCCTGATGTCAAATACCAATGCGCTGACCGAGTTCCTGCCGGAGCCACTGAGCGATTTCCTCGCCTCTCACCCGCAGGTGAATATCGATCTGGAGGAGCGGCTCAGTGACGAAATCGTCGGCGCGGTGGCCGAGGGTACTGCCGATATCGGGATTGTCGCCGCCACTGTGGAGATGACGGGCCTCGAAACCCTGCCGTTTCGCTCCGACCGTTTCGTGCTGGTCGTGGCGCATGGCCACCCATTGGCAGCGACGCAGCGTATCGCTTTTGCCGAAGTGCTGGATTTCGATTTTGTCGGGCTGGACCAAGCCAGCGCCTTGCAGCGCTTTCTTTCGGAGAAAGCCGAGCGGATTGGCCGGCGCCTTAAATTACGGGTGCAGTTGCGCAGCTTCGATGCGGTCTGCCGGTTGGTCGAATGCAATGTTGGGATCGGTGTCGTGCCGGCGACCACCGCCGAGCGTCACGCCAGGACCATGGCACTCCACCGCACCGACCTGGCGGATGAATGGGCGCTCCGTAACCTGACGATCTGTATGCGCCGATTGTCCGATCTGCCGATCTACGCCCGCGAGCTGGTCCATCATTTGGCGGCGGTGTGAAAGGTCACCCGCCTCGTGCGTTCTGCATTGCGCGCCAGACTTTTTCGCTGGTGGCCGGCATGTCGAGACTGCGTACACCAACCGGCTCCAATGCGTTGAGCACGGCGTTCATGACGGCCGGCAGTGCGCCGACCGTGCCGGCCTCGCCGGCGCCTTTGGCGCCGAGCGGATTGAGCTTGGTCGGCACCGGTATGCTCACTACGTGCATTTCGGACAAGTCCTCGGCGCGCGGCATGCAATAATCCATAAAGCTGCCGGTCAACAGCTGGCCCGATTCGGTGTCGTAGGCGACCTCCTCCATCAATGCCTGGCCGAGCCCTTGCGCGACGCCACCATGGATCTGACCTTTGAGGGTGATTGGGTTGATCACGGTCCCGACATCGTCGACGACGAGATAGTCGACCACCTCGACGGCGCCGGTATCGGGGTCGATCTCGACTTCGCAGATATGGCAGCCATTCGGGAAAGTATCGGCCGCCGGGTTGAAGGTTCCGGTCTCGTATAGCCCGCCTTCGAGATCGGGCGGCAGCCGGCCCAGCTGGAACGCTGCGCGGGCGACTTCCTTTAGCGCGACGGCGCGATCGGTGCCGGCAACCGCAAACCGGCCATCGGCGAAATCGAGGTCCGCCGGCGCGACTTCGAGCAGATGCGCGGCGATCTTCTTGCCCTTTGAGATGATCTTGTCGGCCGCCATCGACAGCGCCGTGCCGCCGATGACCGTCGAACGCGAGCCCATAGTGCCCATACCGAAGGCGACGCGGTCGGTATCGCCGTCGATGTACTGGACCTCGCTCGGCTCGATACCGAGCCGCTCGTGCAGGATCTGCTTGAACGTCGTTTCGTGGCCTTGACCCTGGTTCTTGGTGCCCATGAAAACAATGGCAGTGCCGCCGGGATTGAAGCGGATCTCGGCAAATTCGAGGCCGGGT
>JBARIB010000646.1:0-5368 GCA_049799535.1 Allostellaceae bacterium
TTAGAGAGGGACGTTGCGCAGGCGCAGCGCGTTGCCGATGACGGTCACCGAGCTCAGGCTCATCGCCGCGCTGGCGATCATTGGATTGAGCAGCAGGCCGAAGGCCGGATACAGCACGCCGGCCGCGATCGGCACCGCGAGCGCGTTAAAAATGAAGGCGAAGAACAGGTTTTGGCGGATGTTGCGCATGGTCGCGCGGCTGAGACGGCGCGCCCGCACAATTCCTTGCAGATCGCCCCTGATCAAGGTAACCGCGGCGCTTTCCATCGCCACATCGGCGCCGGTGCCCATCGCGATTCCGACCTGGGCCTGCGCCAATGCTGGGGCGTCGTTGATGCCGTCTCCGGCCATCGCGACAAAACGGCGTTGATCCTGGAGCTTCTTCACCGCCGTAGCCTTCTGGTCCGGCAAGACTTCGGCGACCACGTCGTCGATGCCAAGCCTGCGTCCGACCGCTGCCGCCGTCATGCGGCTGTCGCCGGTCAGCATCACCACGCGGATGCCCTCCTCGCGCAATGCCTTGAGCGCGCCGATCGCGCTCTCCTTGATCGGGTCGGCGACGGCGACGAGGCCGGCGGCGTTGCCGTCGACCGCAATCAGCATCACGCTCTGGCCTTCCTTGCGGAGTTCGTCGGCGCGGCCGGGTAAGTCGCCCGGGTCAACGGCGAGCGAGGTGAACAGCGCCTTGTTGCCAACGGCGACGCGCTTGCCGTCGACAGTGCCCGTCACGCCCTTGCCGGTCTCGGAGGCGAAGTCGGTCGCGGCGCCGAGTTTGAGCCCACGCCCTTCGGCGCCCTTGCCAATGGCGGCGGCGAGCGGATGTTCGCTGCCGCGCTCGAGGCTGGCGACCAGCCGCAAAAGCTCATTTTCATCGACGCCGCCGATCGCGGTAACGCCGACCAGGCGCGGTCTGCCTTCGGTCAGGGTCCCGGTCTTGTCGACGACCAGCGTGTCGACCTTCTCCATCAGTTCGAGCGCCTGGGCGTTCTTGACGAGAACGCCGGCGCGCGCGCCGCGGCCGGTGCCGACCATGATCGACATCGGGGTCGCCAGCCCCAGCGCGCATGGGCAGGCGATGATCAAGACGGCGACCGCGTTGACGAGGGCGAAGCCCATCGCCGGCGGCGGGCCCCAGATCGACCACACGACGAAGGCGAGAATAGCGGTCAAGATGACCGCCGGGACAAACCAGGCCGAGATCGTATCGACGAGGCTCTGGATCGGCGCCCGCGAACGCTGGGCTTCGGCCACCATGTGAACAATTTGCGCCAGCAGAGTATCGCTGCCGATCCGTTCGGCCCGCATCACGAAGCTGCCGGTCGCGTTGACGGTGGCGCCGGTCACCTTGTCGCCCGGCGATTTCTCGGTTGGCAGCGGCTCGCCGGTGATCATCGATTCATCGACGGCGCTGTGCCCCTCGACAACCACGCCGTCGACCGGCACCTTCTCGCCGGGACGCACGCGCAGACGGTTGCCCGGGACGACTTCTTCGAGCGCGATATCCGCCTCGGAACCGTCCTCCCGCAAGAGCCGCGCACGCTTCGGCGCGAGATCGAGCAGCGCTCGGATGGCGCTGTTGGTCTGCGAACGGGCGCGCAATTCGAGCACCTGGCCGAGCAAGACCAGGGTGACGATGACCGCGGCCGCCTCGAAATAGAGCGCGACCCCGCCGTCAGGGGCGCGGAACGACGCGGGGAATATGCCGGGCGCAAGCGCTGCAACGAGGCTGTAGCTGTAGGCGACGCCGGTGCCGAGCGCGATCAGGCTGAACATGTTCAGCCGGCGGTTGACGATCGAGGCCCCGCCGCGCTGGAAAAACGGCCGGCCGCACCACAAGACCGCGACCGTGCCGAGAACAAGCTGGATCCACACGGCGATACGGGGAGCGATCAGCGCATCGAGCGCCGGTTTGGCGAGATGATCGGCCATCGCCAGCGCGAGAAGCGGGACTGAAAGCACGACCCCGACCCAGAACCGGCGGGTCATATCGCGGAGCTCGGGATTGGCCGCGTCGCCGGCCTCCGGTGTCAGGCGCTCAAGCGCCATGCCGCAGATCGGACACGAGCCGGGCTCGCTGCGCACGATTTGCGGGTGCATCGGGCAGGTCCACAGGACCTCGCCACCCGGCCGGGACCCCGGTGCGGGAGGACCCTCGGCCGGGGCCGCGGGCGTAAGATAGCGCGCCGGCTCTGCCGTGAACTTTTCGCGGCAACGGGTGCTGCAGAAGAAATAGCTGGCGCCGGCGTGCTCGGCCCGGTGCTTGGCGGTGGCCGGATCGACCGTCATCCCGCACACGGGATCATGCGCCGCGTTGGGCGGCTCCAGGCGTTGATGATGCTGGCGGGATAGAGCCTCGGCCGCGGTCATGGTTGTCCTTACGCATTAGCTTCCTGCACTGGAACGTTACTTTGGAAACCTTCCCGCGCTGGAAAGTTAAACCTGGTTAATTGCTATTTAGGGAGAAAACAATCTCGATCAATTGATCTGGATCAAATAACCGGGCATCACGATCAGGTATAAGTACTCCAGATTGGAAAGGAGATTCACGTGTATCAACGGAGAGTTGTCTCATTGGCTCTGATCCTCGCTCTTCTTGGCGCTCGTGCGCTCGCCCAACAGCAGGAGCACGAGCAGCATCATCCGCCAGCAGCGACAGCGCCAAATGCAGGGATGCCCGCCGGCGCGATGGCCGGCGCGAGCGGCATGCCGATGATGGGCATGATGCGGATGATGATGGGCCAGGGCGGCATGGGCGGTATGCCGATGATGGCCGGGCATGTCGAAGGGCGACTAGCCTTTCTGAAGACCGAGCTCAAGATCACCGACGCCCAGCTGCCGTTCTGGAACGCGGTCGCCGACGAGATCCGCGCCAATGCCAAAAGCATGGGCGAGATGTCGGGCGGGATGATGGGAAGCTCGCAGACGGCCACGCTGCCGGAGAAGCTGGCGTTGCGCGAAAAAATGATGACGGGCCATCTCGAGGCGCTGCACCGGCTCAAGGCGGCGGTTGACCCTCTTTATGCGGCGTTGAGCGACGAGCAGAAGAAAACCGCCGACGAGCTGCTGATGGGACCGATGGGAATGATGTAGCCGGAAGCCGTTCGCAAGGAGAGCAACCATGACTCAGTTGCAAAGCGTAGCCGGGTCCCGGCCGAGAGCGCAGTCCGATGCCAGCCTTAGCGGCGCCTTTTGAGCTATAATTGCGCGCGAACGGTTGTGCCGGGAGGGCGGGCCAAGCCGATGACGGCGTCGGCCAGCAGACGATATTTGACTTGGGTGACGTTGACGTCGCGGAAGTAGTTGACGAGATCGCCCCAGGGATCGTTGATCCGCCCGATCCCGGAAATGAACGCGACCACGCCGCCGATTTCGAGGTTATTCGTATAAACCCACCAGCCCCCGACCAGCAGCGCGGATACGATCTGCAGGTGATTACAGAGGTTCATCAGGAAATTCATCGTAAATTTTATCTTGAAGATGCCCATGTCGAGCGCGAAAGCCCGCTCAATCCGGCGATCGTCCTCGGCGTCGTCATTGCGGGCGATCATCGCGATGCCGAGCTGGCGCAACACCTTGATGCGCGCGCCGGTGCGTCGGTTCACCGCCAATTGCAGCAACGGTACGAAAATCAGCTGCGGGATGAAGAGCGCGATAGCGGCGAGCGCCATCCAGGGGTCGATATGAATCAGATAGGCCAATACTGACGCCATGATGCCGGCTTGCAACAGCGGCTCGGACACGCTCTCTCCGACAAAGCCGCCGATGGGCTCGACCTCGGCGACAATCATCGAGATCGTGATGCCTTGCGCCTCGGCGGCGGGTGAGGTGGCCGCTGGCGCCTCGACGATGGTATGCACCCGACGACGCAGGTCGCGCTTGGCCCGCTCGCCGACCCAGCCGCGGTAGATATTGAGCGTGAGCTTGGTGCTCCCCTGGACGAGCACGACGCCGGCATAAACCGCGCACAGTCCTATGACCCAGGAATAGGGGCGGTGCTTGACCAAATCGTTGACAATCCGGCGCTGCAATTCGAGCGGGGCGACTTCGAGCAAGGCGATGCCAGCCGTCAGCGCCAGCAGCGCCAGCTGATGCAGCGCGCTCGTCCCAAACACATAGCGATAGACGTTGCGTGGCAACGCCCCCGTCGGGACGGCGACGAAATCCTTCACCCAAGTCGCAAGGCTGGTCACGAGAGAAAACTTATACGCTCGCCCCGCATCGTTGAATGATTTAGATCAACGCGCGGCTTTGCCCGCGAGCGGGCGCCCGATAAGGTTACGCAATACGAGTCGACTTACTTCAGAACCGAATGGTCTGTCGCGCTTGATGGCGGCGTTCCGACGGCGGCGGACTCCAGGTCACGCAGGATCGGGCATTCGGGGCGATCATCGCCATCGCACTTATCGGCGAGCTCCTGTACGGCATCCCTCACGGTCGACATCGCGGCGATCTTCGCTGCGATATCGGCGATATGATCCAGCGCCAGCCGTTTGACGTCCCTGCTGGCGCGGCTCTTGTCCTGCCAGAGATCGAGCAGCCGGCGGATGCGTTCGATCGAGAAGCCGAGATCACGTGCGCGCTTGATGAACCGCAGCACGCGCACATCCGCTTGCGTGTAGACGCGATAGCCGCCGGCGCTGCGGTTCGCCGTCTCGATCAGGCCTGCCGCTTCGTAATAGCGGATCGTCTTGGCCGGCACCCCCGATACGCTTGCAGCCACGCCGATGTTCATGGCGGCCTCTCTTTTATTGGCTGGGCCGGCCTTCATTGCCGCTATCGTGGTGGTGAGGGGCGTTGCGCTCCATGGTTGCCATTACGAGCCTGGCGTACTCCTCTTCGCTCATGGCGGGCAGCTTTTGCAGGAAAGCCACCGTCGCCGACAATTCTTCGTTACTGTGATCGCCCCAGGACGGCATGCCGGTCATCTTGATCCCGTGTTTCAAAATCCAGAACAACTCCGGCGGGCTGTAAAGTTTGGATGCCTGCGCGAGATCCGGAGGTTGCGGATTGAGGCCTTCTGCGATGTCGCCTTTGGGGACACCCGGCGCGCCGTGGCAAACGGCGCAGTGCGCAGCGAAATGTTCCGTGCCGACCAGGATTGTCGCCGGATCGTCGAGCGCGGCTGGCACTCGGATGTCGGCGGCGTGAACCTTGATTGAGCGGGTACGGGCCGTTTCCAAGACCCAGCGCGTGACCGGCCAACGCGGATCACTCGCGGCCACGTCAAAAAGACCGGAGTAGATGAAGGCGAACCCGCCAATAATGAGGAAGACAATCGCCCCGAGAAGCGAGATTAGAAAGCTACGCACGCTGGGTCCCTTCAGGCTTGAGTGCGCGGAGATCGATCGAAGGCGCGACCGGAAAGTCC
>JBARIB010000647.1:0-2438 GCA_049799535.1 Allostellaceae bacterium
AGCAAAGGGAGCGAGATGTCATGAGGAATCCCCCGAGCGAGGGGTGCTTGGCGATCGCCGTGATGTTGGCGGCCGCGATCACGGGCAGGACGGCCAACGCCGCTGCTACGCTCGATCACGAGCCTTATGGCACGACGCAAGACGGGCAGGCGGTCGAAATCTACACAATGACCAACGACCGCGGCCTGCGCGTCCGGTTCCTGAGTTATGGCGGCGTCATCACCGAGATCGACGTGCCCGATCGCGCGGGCCGGCTCGACAACGTCGTGCTCGGCCTCAGAAGCTTACCGGAATACGAGACGCTCCCCGGCCATTTCGGCGCGATCACCGGCCGCTACGCCAACCGCATCGGCGGCGCGCAGTTCACATTGAACGGCCAGACGTATCACCTCATCGCCAACAATGGCCCCAATACGCTGCATGGCGGTCCCAACGCGCTCGATCATCGGGTCTGGACGGTGTCGCCACTGACTACGCCGGATGGGGTCGCGGCCACGCTCAGCTATGTCAGCCCGGACGGCGATCAGAACTTCCCCGGCACACTGACGACGCGCGTGACATATACGCTGACCAAGGACGATGTGCTGCAGATCGTCTACGTCGCGAGCACCGACAAGGATACGGTGGTCAACTTCACCAACCACTCTTACTTTAACTTGGCCGGCAATGGCTCCGGCTCGGTCGCGGACCAGCTGCTGCTGGTGAACGCCGACCGATACACCCCCGCCGGACCCGATCAGATTCCCACCGGAGAGACCTCATCGGTCGAGGGCACGCCGCTCGACTTCCGGCAGATGATGCCGATCGGCGCCCGGCTGCACAGCGCGTTCCAGCAGATGGTCTATGCCCGCGGCTACGACCACAACTTCGTGCTGAACAAGCCGTCCGGCGGCGGCATGACCTTTGCCGCGCGCGCCTATGATCCGCACAGCGGCCGCATCATCGATTGCTTCACGACCGAGCCCGGCGTGCAGGTCTACACCAGCAACGGCATGAACGGCTCGGTGGTCGGGTCGTCGGGCACGACCTACCGCCAGACCGAGGGGTTCACGCTGGAGACGCAGCATTTCCCCGACAGCCCCAACAAGCCAAACTTTCCGACGACCGAGCTGAAGCCGGGGGAGGAGTTCCGTTCGACGACGATCTTCCGCTTCGCGACGGACGCGCCCCTACCGCCGCTGCCGCGTTGAGGGCAGACTGCTGAGGCTCCGGGCAGCTGTCGTCGCCAGGCCGATCGCACGGGCTGGTCTGCCATCAACTCCGGAAATGCTGTATCGGCCCAGCAGTTATGCTTAGTGCCATGAGCAGATATCGAGCGGCCCGCGAGAGTAACCGGCGAAGAGGGCTGGCCCTTGCCGGATTTTTGAGCGCGAGTGGGAGAACTGGGCCACAGCCCGCACGAACCCCCCTGCCCTAGTTAATTCGCCCGGCCAAGCCGAGGCTGCCACGTCAGTCCGTTCCTTCGAAGGCGCGTGCCTAGCTTGGAAAGAAGATACAGACAGCAATAAGCAAGCTGTAAGCGCCGCAGCGGCGATAAGAGCCTCGGCTTTTCATAAAAGTCCCCTGCCAGGATCGCAAGCAACCCATTGCGCGTGTTGAATAAGTCGAATGACGACATGAAGATGTCGCGGAGCACCGGTGTATTGATCCGATAAATCAGCCAGGATAGGGATTTGAGTCCGCGCCGCACGCGGCGTTCATAGTTGCGCATTAGCTTTTTACCC
This sequence comes from Allostellaceae bacterium, assembly GCA_049799535.1. Classification (GTDB taxonomy): domain Bacteria; phylum Pseudomonadota; class Alphaproteobacteria; order ATCC43930; family CGMCC-115725; genus AP-15. The sequence continues at coordinate 1,725 of JBARIB010000647.1, forward strand.
AATTTCCTGTCATTGAGCCAAGTATGGACTACTTCGGCACCGAAGGCGGCACTGCTCATTGCCATCATGACGCCGCTTGAAAACAAAGGATCAATGAAGCTAGCGGCATCACCGACCAAAATGTAACCGTCGCCGGCGTACTGTCGCGAGTCGTAGGAGTAGTTTCCTGTTGCGATCAGCGGCCCAATCGACTCGGCATTGGTCATCCGCTCCGCAAGGCTGGGGCTCGCAGCCAAAGCGCGCGCAAAGAAGCTGCCGAGATCCTCCGTCTTGGTTCTAAAGAAGCATCGAGTGCCGACCAGACCGACACTCATGACGTCATCAGGCAACGGGATCATCCAAAACCAACCATGCTGGAACAGGTGCATGGTGATCATGCCCTCCGCGCTGCCGTTGCAGCGGCGCACATTGCGAAAGTGTCCGAACACGGCGGCCGTGTTGTTGCGCTTGTTCACTCGCTTGAGCCCGAGCCGGCTGAGGAGCAGAGTGTCTCGTCCCGAAGCGTCGACAAGAAATCGAGTCAACCAGATCGACGGGGTCCCATCATGGCCAACCGCCGTTACTCTGGAGCACCCTTCGGCATCGAGCTCGACCCCCGTCACTCGCACGCCCTCCAGTACGGTTGCGCCGAGGCGGCGGCTATTGTCGAGCAGCAGCTTGTCGAACTCGGAGCGCCTCACGTGATAACTGTGATCCACGCCCAAATACGGATTG
>JBARIB010000648.1:0-4810 GCA_049799535.1 Allostellaceae bacterium
CTCGACATATGGCTCGCCTCGAGGAGAACAGTGATGAAGCCCGAAACCGTAGGCATGTCGTCGGCGCGGCTGGCGCGGCTCGATGAGGTGAGGAAGCGCCGCTACGTTGACGGCGGCTATTTGCCAGGCATGCTGACCTATGTCTGGCGCAAGGGTCAGCTCGTACACACCGGCATGTGTGCCCGGATGGACATCGAGCGCGGCAAGCCGATGCGCGAGGACTCGATTTTCCGCATCTACTCGATGACCAAGCCGATCACCGCGGTTGCGCTAATGATGCTGGTCGAAGAAGGACTGAGCGGCCTGGACGACGCGGTCCATACCTACATTCCCGCGTGGAAGGACGTCGGCGTCTATTCGAGCGGAATGCCGTCGCTGCTGGCCGACGCGCCGCCCGGCTTTGTCACGACCCCCGCGCTGCGGCCGATGAAAATCGTCGACCTGCTCACCCACACCTCGGGCCTCACCTACGGCTTTATGATGCGCAGCGCGGTCGACGCCGCCTATCGCAGCGCCAAGGTGACGGACCGCCAGACCGAGGGCGGGCTGCAAGGGATGATCGACCAATTGTCGCGGATCCCGCTCGATTTCTCTCCGGGAACGGCCTGGAATTATTCGGTATCGATCGACGTGCTGGGCTACCTCGTCGAGAAATTGTCCGGCATGAGCTTTGGCGAGTTCCTGCGCACGCGGCTCTTCGAGCCGCTCGGCATGACCGACACCGCGTTCTGGGTGCCGCCGGACAAGATCGAACGCTTCACCTCCTGCTATCAACCCGAGGGCAAGGGCCCCGGGCTGAAATTGCAGGACGACGCCCGCGAGAGCACCTATGCCAGGCCGCCAAAGCTGGAATCGGGAGGCGGCGGCCTGGTTTCGACGGCGCAGGACTATCTGCGCTTCTGCCGTATGATGCTCAACGGCGGCGCGCTTGACGGCGTGCAGATCCTTAGCCCCAAGACGGTCTCCCTATTCAGCCTGAACTGGCTGCCCGAAGGCCGGGAGATTGCCGACATGGCATTGCCCGGAATGTTCAGCGAATCCGGCTATGCCGGCGTCGGCTTTTCGCTCGGCTGCGGCGTCAACGTAAACGTGGCCAAAACCCGCCTGCCCGGTACGCTCGGCGAATATTTCTGGGGCGGCGCCGCCGCGACCGCGTTCTGGATTGACCCCAAAGAAGAGCTGACGGTCGTGTTCATGACCCAGGTCATCGGCAGCGAGGCGCGCCTCACTTTGCGCCGTGACTTGCGCACCCTGGTCTACTCGGCGATGACCGAATCGTTCGCGTAATCATCAGAAGGACCGGCCCGATGCAACGGCAGCTGCACCTCAACCTCTTCATCCACGGCCGCGGCCACCACGAGGCGTCATGGCGCCATCCGGAGTCTTCGCCGCTGCCCTTGACCGACATCCGTTATTACCAGGATCTGGCGCAGCGCGCCGAGGCGGCGCTGTTCGATTCGATTTTTTTCGCGGACCAGCTGGCGCTGGGCGGCGATGTCGCGCAGGCGCCGCGCACTTGGCTGGAGCCGATTACGGTATTGGCGGCGCTGGCTGTGGCGACCAGCAGGGTTGGGCTGATCGCGACAGCCTCGACGACCTATACCGAACCCTTCAATCTTGCGCGCCAGTTCGCCTCGATCGACCATATCAGCAACGGCCGGGCCGCCTGGAATATCGTGACCTCGTGGCTCGCCACCGCGGCGGAAAATTACGGCGGCGCCGGGCAGGTCAGCCATGCCGACCGCTACGCGCGCGGCGAGGAGTTCATGGAGGTCGTGAAGGCGCTGTGGGACAGCTGGGCCGCCGATGCGGTGATCGACGACCGGGCCGCCGGGGTGTATGCGCGCCACGACCGGATAAGGTCGATCAGCCATCGCGGCGATTTTTACAAGGTGGCCGGGCCGCTCAACATGCCGCGGTGTCCGCAGGGGCGGCCAGTATTGGTGCAGGCGGGCTCGTCCGATACCGGCCGTCGGTTCGCCGCCCGACACGCCGAGGCCGTATTCACCGCCCATATGGCGAAAGAGACCGCGCAGGAGTTTTATGCCGATCTGAAGAGGCTCGCCGCCGCCGAAGGGCGGCAGCCCGAGCACGTGTTGATCCTGCCCGGCCTCAGCCCGATGATCGCCGGGACGGAAGCCGAGGCGCAGCGCCTGGCGCGCGAGGTCAACGAGCTGACCGATCCCGAGGTCGGGCGCAAGCGGCTGTCGGGCCGCTTCGGCGGGCATGATTTTTCGCATCTGCCGCTCGATCGGCCGCTCTCACCCGACGATTTCCCAGACCCGGAGTCGGTCGAGGCGGCGCGCAGCCGCACCGAGGTGATCCTCAATCTGGTGCGGCGGGACAAACCGACATTGCGGCAATTGCTCGGCTATCTGGCCGGCGCGCGCGGGCATTTCGTGACCGCCGGGACACCGGAACAGATCGCCGTGCTGATCGAGGATTGGTTCGCCGGCGGCGCTGCGGACGGGTTCAATATCATGCCGCCGTTGCTGCCGGCGCAGCTCGACGTGTTCGCCTCCGAGGTGATCCCGATACTGCAGCGGCGCGGGCTGTTCCGGACCGAGTACAGCGGTACGATGCTGCGCCAGCATTACGGTCTACCTTGGCCGGCCAGTATATTCGACACTCCGGGCTGGACGCCCGAGCTGCGGGAAGCCGTCGCCGGCGTCTGAGCACTGCATCTGGTTACGGGAGAGAGCTCATGGAGTTGACAGGCGCGGTCGCATTGGTGACGGGCGGCAATGGCGGGCTCGGCCAGCGCATCTGCCACGCGCTGGCGAAAGAGGGTGTGCATATTGCCGTAATGTGTGCCCAGAGCCGCGACCAAGCAGAGGGTGTCGCGCGTGAGTTGACCTCCCGACATCAGATCAATGCCGCGGCCTTCGCCTGCGACGTCACCGACAGCGCAGCGGTGGAAAAGGTAGTCGGCGACGTGACCGGGCGTTTCGGCCGTCTCGATATTCTCGTCAACGACGCCGCCTACAACATCGCGATCCCGTTCACTGACCTCGACAGTCTGACAATGGAGGTGTGGGACAAGATCATCGCCATCAACCTTACCGGGCCGATGCGCCTGATGAAAGCGGTGGCACCGGTCATGAAGGCGCAAGGCCGCGGCCGCATCGTCAACATCTCCTCCGTGTCGGGGATCGGGCCGACCGGCTCGTCGATCGCCTATGCGGTGTCAAAGGCGGGCCTCATCCACCTGACGCGCTGCATGGCCGTGGCCTTGGCGCCGGAGACATTAGTCAATTGCGTAGCGCCGGGCCTGTTGGAGGGCACGCGCGCGACCGCCAATCTCCGTCCCGAGCAGATCGAGCGCTCGGCGACCACGTCATTGCTGAAGAAGCCCGCTGACAAGGACGACTGCGCCGACATGGTCGTCACAATGTGCCGCACCGAGACGATGACCGGGCAGACGGCCGTCATCGACTCCGGCCGCTACTTCCACTGACGCGGCCCGCTGCGGCCCTTCATGTCGTCGACATCAGGCCGCTGGATTTGACGTTGAGCGGTCATCTGCGGTGATGCTGGGTACGACGGCTCGGGGAGGAAGGCGCGGATGACGAAGATTGGCGGGATCATCGTAGAACGCGATGTAATGGTGCCGGTTCGCGACGGCGTGCTGCTGGCGACCGACATCTACCGGCCGGATGGCGCCGGGCCGTTTCCGGTGCTCCTCGAGCGCACGCCTTACGATAAATCAGCGCCAAGCCGATCGGAGCGCACGGCCGCAGTCGCAACGCCGCGGTCGCGAGGCGAGGTCGCCGCCTATTTCGTCGAGCACGGCTATGCGGTCGCTTATCAAGACTGCCGCGGCCGTTATCGCTCCGGCGGCAAGTTCACCAAGTATCTCGGCGAGGCTGAGGACGGGTTCGGCGCGCTCGCCTGGATGGCGCGCCAGCCTTGGTGCAATGGCCGCATCGGAACCTTCGGGCTGTCCTATGCGGCCCACACTCAGGCGGCGCTCGGCTGCCTCGACCCGCGTGGGCTGGCGGCGCAGTTCCTCGATTGCGGCGGCTTTTCCAACGCGTATCGCAGCGGCATTCGCCACGGGGGCGCTTTCGATCTGAAGCAAGCCACTTGGGCCTACCGCAATGCTCTTGCCGATGCCCGCGATCCGGCGGCGAAAGCCGCGCTGGAGGCACAGGACATTAAGGACTGGTTCCGGCGCATGCCTTGGCAGAAGGGGAATTCGCCGATCGGCGCAGCACCCGAATACGAGGACTACCTCTTCGAGCAATGGTCGCACGGCATCTTCGATGAATACTGGAAGCAGCCGGGGCTTTATGCCGAAGGCTTTTACGACCGCTACGCCGATGTGCCGATCGTGCACCTATCGGGCTGGTACGATCCCTATGCGCGCACGGCGATGGAGAATTACGTCGGCCTGTCGCGCACGAAGCGCAGCCGGATGCAGTTGATCCTGGGACCTTGGACGCATGGCGACCGCTCGTTGAGCTATGCCGGCGAGGTTGAGTTTGGCCCGGCGGCTCCGGTCGACGGCAACCTTGCCGCGGATTTCTTCGATTTGCGCCGGCGCTGGTTCGACCGCTGGATCAAAGGGCTCGCGAACGGGGTGGACGGAGAGCCTGCCGTGCGCGTCTTTGTAATGGGCGGCGACTCGGGGCGGCGCAATCGCGAGGGCCGGCTCGAACACGGTGGGCGGTGGCGCAGCGCAGAGGAGTGGCCGTTGCCGCAGACGCGCTGGAGCCAACTCTATCTGCGCTCAGACCGTAGCCTCGCCGCCGCGCCGCCAACGGCGGCTTCGGCTGCGCTCGACTATACCTTCGATCCGCGCGATCCG
>JBARIB010000649.1:0-1748 GCA_049799535.1 Allostellaceae bacterium
GTGCCGGGAACCGCAAACCGGCCATCGGCGAAATCGAGGTCCGCCGGCGCGACTTCGAGCAGATGCGCGGCGATCTTCTTGCCCTTTGAGATGATCTTGTCGGCCGCCATCCACAACGCCGCGCCGCCGATGACCGTCGAACGCGAGCCCATCGTGCCCATACCGAAGGCGACGCGGTCGGTATCGCCGTCGATGTACTGGACCTCGCTCGGCTCGATGCCGAGCCGCTCGTGCAGGATCTGCTTGAACGTCGTCTCGTGACCTTGGCCCTGGTTCTTGGTGCCCATAAAAACAATGGCAGTGCCGCCGGGATTAAAGCGGATCTCGGCAAATTCGAGGCCGGGCGACGCGGCCCGCTCGATCGCGAAGGCGAGACCGATGCCGCGCCATTTGCCGCGTTTTTCAGCTTCGGCGCGGCGCATCGGAAACTCATCGTATTTCCCTTCTTTCAGCGCCGCCTCGAACACCTTTGGGAAGTCGCCGCAGTCATAGGTCACGCCGAATGGGTTCTTGTATGGCATTGCGCTTGCCGGAATCAGGTTTTTGCGCCTGAGTTGGACCGGGTCGTGTCCGAGTTCCCGTGCGGCATCGTCGATCAGCCGCTCAATGACGTAGATCGCCTCGGGGCGGCCGGCGCCGCGATAGGGCGCGACCGGGTTCTTGTTCACGAAAACCCCGGTGACGGCGACATGACCTGCCGGGATCGCATAGACGCCGACCGAAGTGTGCACATTGGCGAAGGTCGGCAGCAAATTGCGTTCGGACGAAAGATAGGCGCCATGGCCTGCGATCGTTTTGAGGCGCAGGCCGATGAACCGGCCCCCCGCATCGAGCGCCAATTCCGCCTCGGTGACGTTGTCGCGGGCGTGCTCGTCGGCCTGGATCGCCTCGCTGCGATCGGAGGTCCATTTGACCGGGCGGCGTAATTTGCGCGCGGCCCACAGCACCAGCCGGTGCTCGACATATTGCCAGCCTTTGGTGCCGAAGCCGCCGCCGACATCGCCGGCGATGACCCGGACCTTGCTTTCCGGGATCTTGAAGATTTGTGACGCGAGCGCGCTGCGCACGCGGTGCGGATATTGGCAATCGGCGTAGAGAGTGTAACGCTCCTCGCCCGGGTCGTAGGTGCCGATCGCACCACGCGTCTCCATGAAATGCGCATAGACGCGCGAGATTACATAGCGCCGCCGCACGATGTGGGCGGCGCGGGCAAAGGCAGCGTCAGTGCCCGCTCCGTCGCCCACCTCGAATAGGTTCGAAACGTTGTCCGGGCACTCGTCCCAGACTGGCGGCGCGCCGGGCTGCGCCGCCGCAGCCGTGTCGGTGACCGAGGACAGCGGCTCGTAATCGACGCCGATCAAGTCGGCCGCATCTTTGGCCTGCGCCAAAGTGTCTGCAACGATCATTGCGACCGGGTCGCCGACATGACGAACCCGATCGCGCGCGAGGCCGGGATGCGGCCGTGCGAACATCGGCGAGCCGTCCGGCCGTTTGCGCTGCAATCGGACACTCATCGTGCCGAGCCCGTCGGCTGCCACATCCTCGCCGCTATACACCGCGAGGACTCCCGGGGCCGCAGTCGCGGGGGTGGTGTGGATCGCTCTGATGCGGGCATGCGCATGCGGCGAGCGTACGAACACCGCATAGGCCTGGCCCGGTAGGTTCACATCGTCCTGGTAGCGACCCTGGCCACGCAAGAGGCGCGGGTCTTCAAATCTCGAGACCGGTTGCCCGATGCCGTACTTCGT
>JBARIB010000650.1:0-5395 GCA_049799535.1 Allostellaceae bacterium
CTGGCGACAGGGGAGGAGATGGAGGCTTATGCGCAGCAGCGCATATCGAATCTTTACGACGCCAGGAACGAGGTTCGGAAGGTGCTTGCGGACCACCTAAAAGCCGCCGGCTTTGACCCGAACTCGCCGGCACAGCGCACCCCTCTGTGGTTGTTCATATTGGCAGAGGCGGAAGGCACCCAGAAAAGTCAGCGGCTGGGTGAGCTGGGCAGCCACATCATTGATGAATTTCTACTCGGTTCGTTGCGCTGCGATCGGGGCTCAATTCTTTACGCCACGTTAGACGGCCTGAAGGGCTGGGGACCGACAGAGACGATTTCCCGGAACCGTCGCTATTCCATGTCCGAGCTGATCGCCTATTTGCAAGCCCATGCGCAGGTGAACGGGCAACCGATCCGGCTGTTCAGCAATCAGTAGCCGGCGCGTTTCCTGCGACTGAGCCCCGCGAAGAGCACCGTCGCCGCCCAACAGGTGATCGGAACCGAGGTGAAGGCGTTTGAGCAGGCGCATAACTGAGGTGTTATGCTGGCGTCAGTCTCTAGGCCAGGATGATAAGGGAGGGGATTGATGCCGATGATCCATCTCGATGAGGGACTTTCCCTCCACTGCGCGGTAGACGATTACCTCTGGCCGTGGGACAAATCGACGCCCGTGCTGATGATGCACGGCTTCGCGCGCAATGCGACCTTCTGGAGCCGATGGGTTCCACCAATCGCCGGGAGCCGCCGCATTTACAGGCCTGATCTGTTGGGTTGCGGCGAATCCGATCGTCCTGCGGTAGGCTCCCGGTTTACGCTCAATACGATTACCAGGGATATCCTTGCTGTATTCGACGCTTTCTCGCTGTCGCGAGTCCATTGGGTTGGCGAATCTTCCGGCGGGCTGATCGGACTGCAGCTCGCCGCGACGCAACCTGAGCGCATTGCAAGCCTCGTCCTGTGCAATACACCGACGCGCATTTCCGACGAGATCAAAGGGATCTATGCGCTCGACCAGAGCAGTACGGCAGCGGCGATCGAGGCTTATGGCGTCGGGGAATGGTGCCGCCGAACTCTCGGCTACCGGCTCGACCTCGAGCATGCGAGCGAGCAGCTGCGCCAATGGTGCATCGCCGAGATGGACAAGACGCGCCCCGATATTGCGGCGTCTCTGCACGAGCGTTTCGAAGCGGTCGATGTGCGGCCGCTGCTCGTAGGCATTGGAGCCCCGGTGCTGCTACTGAGCGGTGATAAGAGCCGGATCGCGTCGGAGCAGCAGAAAATCCTGGCCCGGTCGCTGCCGCGCGGCCACCTCGAGCTGTTTGCCGGATACGGGCATGGCGTCAACCTGCTCCAGCCTGACCGGTGCGCATGCGCAGCCTTGGAGTTTTGGCGGATGGTTGAAGGAGACCGGCAGTGAAGCTCGGGGTTCTACAATTCTTCAGCTGGCCGGAGCGGCGGGTCGAGCTGGCGACGGTCTACGCCCGCGTCTTGGAGCGCATCGAGATCATGGACCGGTCCGCTATGACGCGGTCTGGCTCGCCGAGCATCATTTCAGCAGTTTTAGCGTCTGCCCGTCGGTGCACATGGTCGGTATGTTGGCCGCCGCCCGTACCACGCGGTTGCGGATCGGCACCGCGGTCTCGCTCGCCCCGTTCTACCACCCGCTGCGGCTCGCCGAGGAGATCGCGCTGCTCGACGTGTTGTCGGGCGGGCGGGTGAATTGGGGAGCGGGGCGCGGGTTCGCGCGAGTCGAATTCACCGCGTTTGGCGTGCCACCTGAAGAAAGCGCGTCGCGGTTTCGCGAGACTGTCGAGATCGTTTTGTGGGCCTGGACCGAGGAGCGGCTCAGTTTCGCCGGCCAGCATTTCCGCTTCGAGGATGTCGAAGTGTTGCCCAAGCCGGCGCAGCTGCCGCATCCGCCGGTCTGGATGGCGGCAAGTTCGGAGGGGGCTATCGAGTGGGCGGCGGGCCGCGGTTTTTCGATCCTGATGGACCCGCATTCCTCGGCGGCGGAGATCGGGCGCAAGCGGCGACTGTATGCCGAAAAGCTGGCGGCAGCGGGTTTTTCCGAGTCCGACCGTGACATCCCGATCGCGCGCCTCGTGGCGCTTGCGGGCAACGCTAGTGAGGCTGCAGCGGTCGCGCGTAATGGTGCGGAATGGATACTCAATTCGTACCTCGGCCCGCAGCATCGGCCGGTTATGCAGGGATCCTTCACACCGGCAGGTGTCGACCCGGTTCAGCGCTATCTCGACGAAGTGATCCTGCACGGCACGCCAGACAAGGTCGGCGACGAAATCTTGCGACTGCGAGACGAGATCGGCTTCGATTATCTGATGTGCGCGCCGCTGAGCCACCAATCCTTCATGCTGCTGACCGAGAAGGTGCTGCCCCGGATCGCGTAGACCGGCTCAGCCCGCGGCGCATTCTCGCGATAATAGCCGCGCCCTCTTCGTCTCTCATGATCGTCGGCACGTTTGCATGCCGGTCGCGACAATCGGCATCACCAAAGCGCCAATGAAGCAGAGCCCGGCTTCGCGGCAGAAGCGTAAGCGTGCATCGACAGCAGCCCTCGGGTCCGCTCGCACGCGGCATGTGTCGCCTCGGTGCGGTCAATCGGCTGCTTCGGCCGTCTGAGGCGCGATTGCCGTTGCCGAGAACGCCCAAAAGAGCGACCCTGATCGCAAATCCATCCGCTATCCGGGTAATGTCGGGTAACAAACGGGGCCCGGTAGGCTCCATGGCGGGACCAGTTGCTTCGGAGGAGGCAATGCAGACGGTGGAGACAGCAGGCGCGCCACCTCGGCACCAGGCGACAGATCAGCCGGGCGCAGCGGCTTCCATTGAAGCGCAATTTGAGCAAGGGGTGTCGCTGCATGTGCAGGGTAAACTCGATCAGGCAGAGCAACTCTATCGCGCCGTCCTTCAAGCCGACGGGACCCATATCGGCTCATTGCAGAATCTTGGGATATTATGTTTCCAGCGGGGCCAATACGACGACACGATTGCATTGACGCGCGAGGTTGTGCGACTCAGACCGGACCTTTCCGTCGCGCACAACACGCTCGCCGTTGCGCAGAGGCACCTCGGCCGCTTGGAGGAGGCGGAGAGCTGCTGCCGCGAAGCTTTGCGCCTTGCACCGGAGTATGCCGAGGCACACAACACGCTGGGCGATGTGCTCACGGCACTGCACCGATCGAAGGAGGCAGAGGCCTGCTGCCGCGAAGCTTTGCGCCTACGGCCGGAATATGCGGAGGCCTACAACAACCTCGGCGCTGCACTCACCGCCCTTGGCCGTCTGGACGAAGCCGAAATCTGCTGCCGCGAGGCCTTGCGCCGCAAGCCCGGGAATGCCGCGGCGCTCAACAACCTCGGCACTGTACTCACCGCCCTTGGCCGTCTGGACGAAGCCGAAATCTGCTGCCGCGAGGCCTTGCGCCTCATGCCCGGGAATGCCGCGGCGCTCAACAACCTCGGCGCTGTACTCACCGCCCTTGGCCGTCTGGACGAAGCCGAAATCTGCTGCCGCGAGGCCCTGCGCCTCGTACAGAAGCACGAGAAATATTTGTTCTCCCGTTACTTGAAAAATATTTTCGGCGATCGCTACAAGCTGCCCCGGTTGGGGGCCTTGCCACCAGCCGAGCTGGTCACAACCGAGGCCTTGATGCACAAGGACGATCTGAAGCTTCGAGCAAGAGCGGAATATTATTTTAGCTCGGGCTTTCGTGATGCACGGACCGTCCTTAGACTGCTGGAGACCTGGACGTTCGATTTGCGCTCGATGCAATCTGTTCTCGAATTCGGCTGTGGGAGTGGCCGGGTATTGCGCCACTTTCGCAACATCACCGGCCTTCGCTTGGCAGGCACGGATGCCAATCCAAAGCCAATCGCATGGGATCGCATAAACCTGCCCGGGATCGATTTTTCTGAAAACGCATTGATACCGCCGCTCAAATATGACGATGCATCATTCGATCTCGTTTATGCATTGTCTGTATTTACCCATATTCCATTGGACATACAGCTGCCTTGGCTAAATGAACTAAGGAGAATACTGCGCCCAGGTGGCTATTTGCTGTGTACGGTTCTTGGGAAAAATTTTGTTAATTCTATGCTCAACGAGCAGGATAGGGCCCGACTTGAGCGCGATGGGGCGCTGACGCTTGACCGCAGCCATCCAGGAGCGTCGTATTCCACTCAGGTATTAGGCTCTTGGGACGTGTTTCAGACACGCGAACAAGTCCGCGCGGCTTTTGGCGCAGGATTTGAGATCCTTTGTTATACGGCCACGCCAGCCGCCGCTGGTCAGGATACGCTGGTTCTGCGCGCGGCACTGAACTGATCATGAGCCAAAGACGTGGGCGAGATGAGCGGCGATGGCGCCGCGTCGCTTTCTGTTCCTCGCCGTCGTCGGGAATTATAGCACCCACACGATTGGTCCAAAACTTGTCAGCGCCAACCGCCGGCCGGGCAGCATACTTAAGCAGGGATTATTTTGACGCGCGCGGGGGCAATTTGCACTCAGAGCTGTCCGCCGTCTTTCAGACCCGCATCATCAGGGTCAGCGTTTATCCCAAGGCCGAAAAGCCGCCGTCGACGGGTATTGCGGCCCCAGTCACGAAATCCGAAGCTGGGGAGGCGAGGAATACGGCGATACCGGCAAGGTCTTCCGGTACGCCCCAGCGGCCGGCGGGGGTGCGGGCCAGCACCCGCTCGTGCAGCCCGGCCACCTGCTGACGCGCATTTCGCGTCAGCTCGGTATCAATCCAGCCGGGCAGAACCACATTGACCTGGATGTTGTCCGCTGCCCAAGCCACTGCCAATGATTTCGTCAGTTGTACAAGGCCGCCTTTGCTGGCGGCATAAGGGGCTGCGTAAGCGGAGCCGAAGAGTGCGAACATCGATCCGATGTTGATGATCTTGCCGCTCCCGTTGCGCTTCATCGCAGGATGGGCGGCTTGTGAACAAAAGAAAGCGCCATTCAAGTTTGTGGCGAGCACGGAATGCCATTCAGAGGCAGTGTAGGCTTCGGGCGGTTTGCGGATCGAAGTTCCGGCGTTGTTGACGAGGATATCAAGCCGCCCGAACCGGTCGATAGTCTGCTCGATCATCGCCTGACACGATTCCCCGTCGGCGACATCGACCGTAATAAAGGCGCCGCTTGACCCGAAGTTGGCGAGAGCCGCCTCTCCCTTCGCCGAGTCGCGCGCCGCCAGCATGATTTTGGCGCCTGCAGCGGCTAGCCCGCGAGCCATCCCGAGCCCGATCCCGCCGTTGCCGCCGGTGACGACAGCGACACGTCCTTTGAGGTCGAATAAGGTCATAGAAAGTCTCCAAGCAGCAGCGGGACGGAATCTTGAGCGAACAGGGACCCGGCGATCTTCGCCCCATGATGGCGCTGCTCAAGGCACTTT
>JBARIB010000651.1:0-1624 GCA_049799535.1 Allostellaceae bacterium
CGATGTGCCGCTCCCATTCGCGCAGGAGCTCTACCCGTAACCCGGCGCCGATCATACGGCCATCGCCGGTCCGCAGAGAGGAGAAGAGCTACGGGAAGTTGTCGCGGGATGGATTCAACGCCTTGCACTCCCCGCATCATCAGCAAGCCTTTGAGTGCGTGCCATATGGTGCGGATTGATGTTGTCAGACATTAGCGCGCCTTCCCGTCGAGCTGGCCCGCGACCACACGCGGCATCAAAATCCGGCTGTCCACCTGTTACCCTGATCAGCCCTGATGGTTCGATCTCATTTCGTCAAAGCAGCGTATACGCCGTCCCAATCAAGTGGCGGGGGCGCCTCACGGAAGGTGATGATCCGTTCCTCGTAGAGTCGATAAAACAGTTGCAGGATCTCGGACGCCTGCGCTCGACAGCTTGTAAGCCGCGCCAGTGCCTCCGCCCAAGTCCGCCCGCGGTAAGCAGAGATCATCGCATTGTGTGTCGTCTCCAAGGTGGCGAAGGCGGAGGTCGCGGCGATAGACTCGTCGCCGAGCAGGAAGAAAATGCGAGTCGGTCTAGATTTCCCAACGACCTGGATGAGATCGAGTTCGAGCAAAGCCAGTTGCGGCACCTGCTCGGCCGTTCGCTCGCCGATGATGATGTCGACATGATAGGTCTTCGTCTGGCCTTCCAGCCGCGAAGCCAGATTGGCATCGTCGCCGAGTACCGAATAGTCGAAGCGCTGCTCCGATCCGAGGTTGCCGGCAACGCAGCGACCGGTATTGAGACCGATCCCGATGCGAACTTCGTGGAAGGGTCGTCCCGCTGAAGCAGCTTCCGCCTGCCATGCATCGTTGAGGCGGGCCAACTCGGCGCGCATCGCCAGCGCGGCGCGGCAGGCATGCTCGACATGCGCCGCATCGTCGAGGGGCGCGTTCCAGAACGCCATGATGCCGTCGGCCATATATTTATCGACCGTGCCTTGATGCGATAAAATGATGGCGGTCATTGGCGTCAAATAGCGATTGAGGAAATCTGTCAGGCCATGCGCGTCAAGCCCTTCCGCGATGGTCGTGAACCCGCGGATGTCGCTGAACATGACCGTCAGATCGCGCTCCTCTCCACCGAGGACAAGCCGCTCCGGATGATTGGCGAGTTGCTCGACTACGGAGGGCGCGAGGTAGCGGCTGAAGGCATGACGTACATGCCTGCGCTCAGTCTCGGTGCGGAACAGCAATACCGCGGAAGACGAGAGATAGACGAGCAGCCCGACCAGCGCCGGGAAAACCGGGTCGATCAACCAATTATAAGTAACGTAGGCATACCACGAGCCGGCGACCACCGGCGCGACCGCGGCGCCGCCGAGAAGGAACGTCCATCTCGGGCCGATTCTGGGAAGAAAGAGCACAAGGGCCAAGCCGATCTCGAGCATGAACGCGAGCTCGGCACCCCTTGCCCAATCGGGACGCTGGACATTGTCGCCGAGCAGCATCTGCTCCAATAGCTGGGCATGAACCTCGACGCCTGCCGCCGCTGGATCGAGAGGAGTAGGGCGGAACTCCCTGAGTCCTTCAGCCGTCGTCCCAATTACGACGATATTCCCCTTAACTAGCTCCGGATCCACGTTGCCATCTAAAATCGTCCA
>JBARIB010000652.1:0-2193 GCA_049799535.1 Allostellaceae bacterium
CCTAAGTAATGACGCGGAGACCACTTGAATATACTGCCCTTTTCACGCCGCGCCCGCGACGCTGTGCCGTGCGGTCACTTCAATCTCGATTTTCATGCGCGGATCGACGAGCCCGCAGAACAGCGCCGTTGCCGCCGGCCGAATCGCGCCGAAGACCTCGCCCAATACCGGCACGATCGCCGGCCAATCCGCGGGGTTCGGCACGTAATAACGCACGCGCACGACATCGGCGAGGCTGGCGCCGGCATCGGCCAGCGCCTTCTCGATATTGCGGAAGGCTTGGCGCGCCTGCTCGGCCGGGTCCTCGGCGATCGTCATCCGCGCGTAGTCGAACCCGGTCGTGCCGGCGACGAAGATCCAGTCGCCGTCGACGACCGCGCGGCTATACCCGGCCTCCGCTTCGAACGGCGAGCCCGAGGAGACCAGCCTGCGCATCTTGTCAATCTACGGAGCTGTGCGCTCTTCGAGCCGGCGCAAGCGGTCATTGAACCGGCTGTGTTGCGCCACCATCGCGCGCATCTGGCCGAGCATGTCCTGCATCTGTTCGGTAACATGCTTCAGCGTGTTCTCGTGGCGCAGCGCTATCGCCGTTAGAACGCGGATGTCGTCGCGCATCGCCGCCTGGTCCGCAAGCAAGCGCTCCATCTGCGCCCCGAGAAATTCGAGGGTGACGCTTTCGGCCATGTCCAATGATTGGGAATGCCGGCGATTACTGTCAATCTGCGATTAGGCCGTCTCGGTAAAGATTTCGCGGCCGATCAGCATGCGGCGGATCTCCGAGGTGCCAGCGCCGATCTCGTAGAGCTTCGCATCGCGCAGCAGCCTGCCGGTCGGGAAGTCGTTGATATAGCCGTTGCCGCCCAAAATCTGCACCGCGTCGAGCGCCAGCACGGTTGCCTTCTCGGCGGCGTAGAGGATTGCGCCGGCGGCGTCCCTGCGTGTCGTCTGGTCGCGGTCGCAAGCCTTGGCGACCGCGTAGACATAGGATTTGCAGGCATTCATCGTCGTGTACATATCGGCGATTTTGCCTTGGATCAGCTGAAACTCGCCGATCGGCTGGCCGAATTGCTTCCGGTCGTGAATATAGGGGATCACGACATCGAGGCAGGCCTGCATAATGCCGAGCGGACCCGCGGCCAGAACGGCGCGCTCATAGTCGAGGCCGCTCATTAACACGTGCACGCCTTCGTCCTCCCTGCCGAGCACGTTCTCGGCCGGCACTTCGCAATCCTCGAACACAAGCTCCGAAGTGGGCGAGCCGCGCATACCCAATTTGTCGAGCTTCTGCGCCGGCCGGAACCCCTTGAACCCGCTTTCGATCAGAAAGGCGGTGATGCCGTGCGGGCCGGCCTCGGGACGGGTCTTGGCATAGACGACCAAGGTGTCGGCGACGTGACCGTTGGTGATCCACAATTTGCTGCCGTTGAGGAGGTAATGGTCGCCTTTCTTATCGGCGCGCAGCCGCATCGAAACGACGTCCGAACCGGCTTCCGGCTCGCTCATCGCCAATGCCCCGACATGCTCGCCCGAAATCAGCTTCGGCAGGTATTTGCGCTTTTGGGCGTTTGTTCCGTTGCGCCGGATCTGGTTGACGCAGAGGTTGGAGTGCGCCCCGTAGGACAGCCCGACCGAGGCGGATCCGCGGCTGACCTCCTCCATCGCGACGCAGTGCGCGAGATAGCCCATGCCGGCGCCGCCATATTCTTCCTCGACGGTGATCCCGTGCAGGCCAATCGCGCCCATCTCGGGCCACAGCTCGACCGGGAAGCGGTCGGTGCGGTCGATTTCGGCGGCGAGGGGGGCGATCCGCTCCTCCGCGAAATCGCGAACCATCGTCCGCAGCATGTCGATCTCCGGGCCGAGATCGAAATCGAGGGAGGAGAGCCGCGTGTTGTGCATCACGCGTCCAATGCCGGTCGCACTGCGCGAAGCAGCCGATTGACTCCCTCAAAGCCAGGAATCGACTCTTCCATGTCCTGGCCGATGGCAATGCGCCCGATATCCTGTACGCACCTAAGCAGTTTTCCAAAATCGTCGAGGGTGAGATGGGGGAAAACCTCCTCAGGCGAGGTGTACCCTTGCATTTTGCCGCGGTTCCAATGTGCGATGAAGTTGTGCCGAGCTTTCGTGAGGTCGGCGTAGGCGGAAGACAACCTCGCTTTTTTAAGGAGCGCTTCCGCCTCAAGCCGTTGC
>JBARIB010000653.1:0-11770 GCA_049799535.1 Allostellaceae bacterium
CGCCTTGATGGTGCTCAAGGCGGGAGCTACGACTGCTGCGATGCCGGCGTAGGCTTCAGCCGTAAGACAAAGTGAGCCCTCAGCCGGAGACATAATCCTGCGACTTGAAGCTCAGATGGCGGGTGACCTCGGGCGCGTCGGCGATCTTGCGGATGTTGGCCCAAGTCTGTTTGTAGTTCGGGATGATCAACTCGTTGACGCCCTTCGAGACGACGTTTCCCACAGACCCGGTCGGGTAGGCGAAGAGCATGAAGCTCTGCTTCCGCTTTGCCGTCGGGCGTGGCTGAGCCATCGCCTGGGTCGAGCCGTTGTCATTGTAAACCTCGACGAGATCGCCGGGGTTGAGCCCCAGCTCTTTCATATCGTCGGGGTTCAGTTCGAGGAATGGGAGCGGCCAGCGATCCATCACGAAATCGTTGTCCTGGTCGAGATAGATCGACTGCCAAACGTGATTGGCTCGCCCGTTGTTGACGAGGTAGGGAAACTTCTCCTTCTCCTGCTGTTTGCCGGGCGCTTCGAGCCCCCGCCACTGGGTCGCCATGAACTTTGCCTTACCCTCTTTGCCGAATTTTCCGTCCGCGTAGAGACGCTTGGTGCCGATGATCTTCCCGTCCTTGAAGTCGATGGCGGGCTCCTGAAATCCGTTCGTCCCCATCGCCCGCAATCGCTCGTAGGTCACGAAATTTCCGCCGGTGGCGTGCTTGTTGTAGCCGTCCATAAAGGCGTCTTCTTCGGTCTTCCAGTCGTAACCCTTGAACTTGTCGGCAATGTCGTTCTTGCCGGCCTTGCGCCACGATTTTTCGAGTGCCTGGGCTAGCCCGGCAACGATCAGACAATCAGGCTTTGCGCTGCCCGGCGGATCCATGTAGCGCTCGGTGAGCCGCATCCGCCGCTCCCCGTTCATCGAGGTGAGGTTCATCTCGCCCGAAGTCGCCCCCGGCAGCACGAGATGGGCATCCTGGCCGATTTTCGTCGGTACTATATCGACGTCGATGCTGAAGAGACCGCCCTGCCGGATCGCGCCCATGATCGCCTCGACCATGCGATCGCGATCACCGTACGGGATGTCATTCATCGCGTATTTCACGAGGTCGGTCCGTTTCTTGTAGACGCGCCCGAATTCCATCGCGTTGAGCGTCGTCTTCAAGTGGTCGCACGCCCAGATATGGTGGACACCACCCTTACCGCCGATCAACAGCTGATCGACGTAAGGTGCCGGCTTTCCGCCAGGATAGTCGGGCCTGACATAGCCTTCCTGATGACCGCCCATGCGGACGCAGCCCCCGCCGGGGCGGCCGACATTGCCGGTCGCCAGGGCGATGTTCACGAGGGCACCGTTGGTCCGGTAATTGTCGTTGCCCCAGATCAGCCCCTTCTCATAGGCGAACATCGTCCGCCGGCGAGCGCCACCCTGCTTGGGTTCGGCGATCCAGCTCGCCGCCTTGCGGATGTCCTCCGGCTTAAGACCCGTCACACGGGCGGCTTCATCGATGCCGACCTTGTTGGCGGCGAGCATCGCGTCAAGACCGGTCGTCGACTTTCCAATAAAATCGCGATCGACCCACTCCTTCGCCGCAATCTCGGTCATCAGCGCGTTGAAGAGGATCAGATCCGTGCCGGACTCGAGCGCCAGATGAAGGACGTTCGCCTTCCCCGCCGCGTCTTCGCACGCGTTGACGGTTACGGTACGCCTCGGGTCGATGATTACCACCCGTGTCGCTTCATGCGGCTCGTTCGGGAGCTGCTGGCGCTTTTTGTCGGCCGTGGTCCCGCGCAAATTTGTCAACCAATGATTGAGGAAGTAATTCGTCTGGGTCTCAAGCACATTCGTTCCGACGGCCACGATCGTGTCGGCAAGTTCTGCGTCCTCGTAGCAATTGTTCAGCTCGCCTACGCCCATGTCGCGGGTGGCATGAACCTCGGAATTGTAGGCCGGCCGATTGTGGATCCGGATGTTCTTGATTTTCATGCTGTCGAAATAGAGCTTGCCGGTGGCCCAGGTGTTTTCGTAGCCGCCGCCGGCGCCGCCGTGATCGAAGGCGGAAACGATCAGACCATCCTCCCCCTGCTCTTCGACGACACGGCGGGTCACCTCGGCGGCGAGCCATAGCGCGTCCTCCCAGGATGTCGGGACCATTCCTCCATAGCGATAAACGAGCGGTTCGGTCAGCCGTTGGCCTTGCGTGCCGGTGATCGTCGAGAAGGAGAGTTCCCCTTGACGCGCCCCGCGGATCGAGCCCAGGCCGGAATTTACCTCGCAATCCTTGTCGGGCTTGATGACGAGGTGTACTTCTCGGCCGTTCTGCTTGACGATGTTGTACATGGCCGGCGAGAACCAGTTTGCGGTCTCCACCTCCTGTTGCTGCGTGAGGTCGACGCCGAAGATATTGTCGGTCGCCTTTGGTCCGCCCTGCTTGTCGACCTCCCAGCTGATCGCCTTGTAGCCGCACCCGACGATGCAAAACGCGCAGGTGACGTTTTGCACCTTTGCGTCTTTCGGGGGTATCGGCAGGCGGTCGATGTTGCGCTTGTAAGCCATCGCTTCGTTCCCCCTCACGCTGTCAGGGTATTGCTGAGACGGCCGTAGATCAGCTCGTCGACACCCTCGGCGAAAACATCCCCGTTACTCGCGACGCGCAGACGGAACTGCGGCAGGTTCTGCGTGGCGTGGCCCCAGATCTCCAGGCCTCCCTTCTCGCAATCGAAACGCGAATAGTGCCCCGGGCAGTTGAGCGTCTTGTCGGCAGCGACATAGGCGAGAGGAAACCCCTTGTGCGGGCAGAGTGTCGAGAAGGCGACGATGTCGCCGTCCGGGCCGACGCCGCCCTCGACTTTACGCCCGAGCTTGATGATCACTCCGGGCGAGTCTTTGTCGGGATAGGCGATCTGGACTGGCTGGTCGGTCTTCAAATCCTTGAGGTTCGCGAGTTTGGTGCTGGGGTAGTTGACCCGAGCGAGAGCCGGCGTTGCGTCACCCTGCCGCGGCATCGCCCCGGCGGCGACGGTTGCCACCGCCGCAGTCGCTCCGCCCCGGAGGAACTCACGACGGCCCAGTTCGACAAGCCGATTGCAGCTCTTCATCTCTTCCTCCCAGCGGATTTTATCTGTGTCCCTCGCGGGGACATTTCGATAATTCGTCAATCTAACGTATACCGAAACGAGGGGCAATACGATATGCGACGGCTTTTGATCTCCGCAGGCCCCCGCAAAACTGCCACAAACATGCCGTAGACTTGCTTCGCAGGGCTGGCGCCGGCAAAGTTCGCGGTCCTGCGCCGGCTGCACAAACGGCTAGGTACTGAGTTGAAACCAGAATCTATAAGAACCGTTTCCGGCGGCAGTGCCGCGTTCGCGATCCTTACTCTTTTTCACAAGAACAGCGGAAAACAGCAGCAGAACAGCCAGCATCTGGCTGTTCTTTGGCTAGCCGGACCGTCGGCGGCGCAGCATTTCTGTGGGTTACGAGGTGTCGATGGCTGTTAATTTGCTGCAAAGAACAGCAAAAACAGCCAGCTGTCCGATGGGTCGCCCAATGCTGCGCGCTGGTTCGCACACGTTATGATTGCATCGAAAAACTTGCGGGAATTTGCGTTCCCCCTTCCGAATTCCTTGCCATCCCTATGTTCTGCGATGGAGCCGGATGCGGGCGCAAGAACACTGAAAAGACCGAGCCGACCCCTTGAGTGCTTTCGACCTCGAGAAACCCGCGATGATGGTTGAGGATGTGCTTGACGATCGCCAAACCCAGGCCAGTGCCGCCCATCTCACGGGAACGCGCCGTGTCAATCCGATAGAATCGCTCCGTGAGGCGGGGCAGATGCTCGCGCGAGATGCCCTCGCCGTGATCGCTGACCGCTACGGAGATGAGCCGCCCCGAGTCTGTTTCGCGTGGAGGCGGCATTTTCACCTCGGCGCTGACAGTAATGTCGGTCCCGGCGCGGCCGTACTTGATGGCGTTGTCGACAAGGTTCTGAAAAACTTGCGCAAGCTCGTCTCGGTCACCGAGAACCGCAGGAACCTCGCTCGCCAGAACCAGCCGGATCTGCATACCGCGTTCGGCGGCACGCAGCTCTAAAGTCTCTGCCAGCTGGCGGAGCAGCGGCTCCAGCTCGACACGGTCCTTCGGCATGACATGCTCATTGAGCTCGATCCGAGAGAGCGAGAGCAGATCCTCTACGAGCCGCGTCATCCGGGAGGCCTGCTGGTGCATAATCGCGAGGAAGCGCTCACGGGCCTCGGCATCTTCGCGCGCTGGCCCGAGCAGAGTCTCTATGAACCCGATCAGGGTCGCGAGGGGCGTGCGCAGTTCATGGCTGGCATTGGCGATGAAGTCGGCGCGCATCTGCTCGGCGCGTTTGAGCTCGGTTATGTCGTGAAAGGCCACCACCGCCACCGCGCCGTCGAGCGAAGGCTGTTGCAGACGGGCAAAGCGGGCGCGAAGCTGGCGCTCGATCGGTGTTGCGACAGTGAAGTCGACAATTCGGGACGCTTCGCCGCGCAGAACCGCATCCGCCGCCCCCAATACCGCCGGATTACGTAGCACTCTTGCCAAATCCCGCGGCTCGGATACCGAACCAATAAGCCCCGCCGCTTCTGTGTTGGCACGGACAATCCGTCGCCGGTCGTCCAGCAGGATCAATGGGTCGGGGACGGCAGCGATGGCGGCTTCCGCGGCTGCAAGCCTTCCTTCGAGCTCGCGTGTACGTTCGCGCCAAAGCCGTGTCACCTTGACCATGCTCAGCCAAAGCTCGCGAGCGATTGGGGCGAGCCGGCGAGCGAGCTGCCGCGATCCGGCCTCACCGCTTTTGTCGGCGCCGAGCCTCTCGACGGTGTCGCGGACAATGGCCAGATCACTCACCGTCCGGCCGATAACGAGGGCTGTTGCAGCGAGCACCACAGCACCGGCGATCAATGCCGGCTGAGCTGCGAGTGAGCCCGATAGAGCGAGCCCGGTAAGCACGAGCAGGCTCGGAGCGCCAACAGCCAAAGTCAGAGCAGCGATGCGATAGAGGCTCGGAGCTCGACGCCCGATCACTTATCGGTGGCCCTTAACGTTCCTAAACGTCCGCTGTTAACCGCCGAGATGCTCAAAACCCATTGCTTCGCCTTACTTGGTTTGCCTTACGATAATCCCTAAAATGGGTTGGGCATAAAGCATCTTCACATGCGTAACCGATTTATCTTCCATACCTCCAGTCGCGCTGAGGCGGGGAGCCGTCCTCGCGCGTTGCAATGTCGCCGACGGTTTGCGTCCGCGGCGACCCTCGGCCACTACCGCGGCGAGGCCAAGCGGCGATCCTTCCGGTACGTGCAAGTGCGGCATCGACGCGGCTAGACGCAAAAGGTCACGCCAGCCGCCTGAGGTCGCGCAGGAAGCGTGAGTAGCAGTCGCGCAGCCGCGCCACGCCGGGACGTAATTGCGCGACCGCAGCGGCGCGGTCGGCCGCAGACAGGTGCTCCAGGATCACGCTGATCTCGCGCAGGTGTCGGGCGACCGCGGCGGTGGCGCTGCGCAGCTCTGCGGCGATGGCGGTGTCGGTTTCGCTGTCGGTCATGGCGACCCTTTCGGCGCAAAGGGCTGGTCGACTATCGGTTCCACTGCCGCAAGAAGCGGGCCAGCGGGCCGATGGAGCGGTATGGCATGCAAGAGCAGACCACGAAGGTTTGCTAGCGTATCGGCGGCTCGCTTATCAGTCGTCCATCTGATCAGCTGCTACTCCGCCGATCAGGCTCTCAGCGGATTGCGTCGTGCGCCGATAGAGCCGCGAGGTTCACCAAGTCCGACACGGTCGCGCCCATATTGACGATTTGCACGGGGTGGGACAAGCCGAGCAGGAGCGGGCCAACCGCCGTCCCGCCGCCGAGCTCGGGCAGCAGCTTTGCCGCGATGTTGGCGCTGTGCAGCTCAGGCATCACGAGAATATTGGCTGGGCCGCCGAGGCGGCAAAAGGGGTAGAGCTGGCGCATCAGGCGCTCGTTGAGCGCAACATCGGCACTCATTTCGCCATCGTATTCAAAGCCAGGGCTGCGTTGATCAAGGAGCGCGACCGCGTCGCGCACTCGCTGGCCATCCTTACCCATCGGATTGCCGAAATTGGAATAGGACAGTAATGCAACGCGCGGCACCAGGCCGAGCTCATGAGCCTTTGCTGCCGCTTGAACAGCAATGTCAGCTAGTTGTGCTGAGCTCGGGCTCTCATGCACGAGCGTGTCCGCCAAAAGCACGGTGCGCTCGCGGGCGAGGAGCACAGTCAGGCCGAACAACTCCGACCCTGGCTTCACCGCGATCACCCGCAAAATTTCGTCGAGCGCGTCGAATGAATTACGCGTGACTCCGGTCACCATTGCGTCAGCGTCGTCACAAGCGACCATACAAGCGGCGAAGACGTTCCGATCTTGGTTCACCAGACGCTGGCAGTCACGGTAGAGCATCCCGTGGCGCTGCTGGCGTGCGTAGAGGAAATCGGTGTATCGCTTGTTGTGCTGCGACAGCCTCGCATTGTGGATCTCGAGACCCTCAGACGAAGTCAATCCTATCGTTGACATCGTCGCCTTGATGCGTTCCTCGCGGCCAACCAAAACCGGCGTGCCGTAACCGCTGTCTCTGAACAGCAGCGCGGCGCGAATCGTCTTTTCCTCCTCGCCCTCGGCGAAGACGAGGCGCTTCGGTTGGGCGCGCACCCGCTCGAAAATCATTTCGAGACCGGCCGCAGTCGGGTCGAGGCGAGCGCGCAAGCTTCGCTTATAGGCCTCCATATTGAGAATAGGCTTACGAGCGACACCGGAGTCCATCGCCGCTTTGGCGACGGCACAGGGAACCGCCCAGATAAGGCGCGGGTCGAAAGGCGCTGGGATGATGTAATCCGGACCGTAGGTCAAGCGTTGGCCCGAATAGGCGGCGGCGACCTCATCCGGCACGTCTTCTCGCGCGAGCCCTGCCAAGGCTTCGGCTGCCGCAATCTTCATCGTATCATTGATTGTCGAGGCGTGAACGTCGAGAGCGCCGCGGAAAATATAAGGGAAACCCAACACATTGTTGACCTGGTTCGGGTAATCCGAACGCCCGGTGGCGATGATCGCGTCGGATCGCACCGCGCGCACCTCTTCGGGGGTGATCTCCGGATCGGGATTGGCCATTGCGAAAATGATCGGCTTGTCCGCCATGCTGCGGACCATCGCGCGATCGACCGCGCCCTTAGCGGAAAGCCCGAAAAAGACGTCCGCTCCTTCGATCGCCTCGCCCAGGGTGCGCGCCTTGGTCTCGATGGCATGAGCCGATTTCCATTGGTTCATGCCGTCGGTCCGCCCGCGATAGATCACACCCCTAGTGTCGCACAGGACGACGTTGTGCGACGGCAGACCCATCGTCTTCAGGAGCTCTACGCAGGCGATCGAGGCCGCGCCCGCGCCGTTGACAACCATCTTTGTCCCGTCGAGCCTGCGGCCGGTCAAATGGAGGGCATTGATCAGACCGGCAGCGGCGATGATTGCGGTGCCGTGCTGGTCGTCGTGAAAAACCGGGATATCTAGCAGCTCGCGCAGCCGCTCTTCGATGATGAAGCACTCCGGCGCCTTGATGTCCTCCAGATTGATGCCGCCGAAAGCCGGGTGCAGGAAACGCACGCAATTGACGAATTCATCGACGTTGCGGGTATCGATCTCGAGGTCGATCGAGTCGATGTCGGCAAAGCGCTTGAACAGCGCGCATTTGCCCTCCATGACCGGCTTGGCGGCGAGCGCGCCGAGATCGCCGAGCCCCAGGACCGCGGTGCCATTCGAGATGACCGCGACAAAGTTTCCCTTGCTTGTATAGTCGAACGCGGCACTGGGTTGCCGCGCGATATGCAGGCAAGGAAAAGCGACGCCCGGCGAATAGGCGAGCGCAAGATCGCGTTGAGTTGTCAATGGCTTCGTCGGCGTGATCGAGAGCTTCCCGGGACGCCCGCTGGCGTGGAATTGCAGGGCCTCGTCTTCGGTGGCGCGAATGGTACCGGTATCCATGCTTCCTCGTTAAATGAAGCTCCAATTGGCCGGGCCGCCCGGTTCTGGTTTTCGATTAATTTAAAGGGCGCCCCGTGCCTCGTCAAAGCCGCCTCGGTCACGGCAGTTAGGGTTGATGACCAGGATCGCCCAGCGATAGGCTGTCGCGCGAGGCGGATCCACGATTAGGAGCCTGGGCGATGAAATTCGGGCTGTTCTACGAGCATCAGCTGCCGCAGCCCTGGGGCGAGGATTCCGAGCTGAAGCTCTATCAGCAGGCGCTCGACCAGATCGAGCTCGCCGATCGCCTCGGCTTCGACTACCTGTGGGAGGTCGAGCACCATTTTCTTGAAGAATATTCGCACTCCTCGGCGCCCGAGGTGTTCCTAGCGGCCTGTTCGCAGCGCACCAGGCGTATCCGGCTCGGTCACGGCATCACACTTATGCCGCCGAACTACAACCACCCAGCTCGGGTGGCTGAACGTATCGCTACCCTCGATCTGGTGTCGAACGGCCGTGTCGAATGGGGGACCGGCGAGTCGGCTACCGCTGTCGAGATGGGCGGCTTTGGGGTCGATCCGCAGCAGAAGGAAGCGATGTGGCAGGAAGCAACCGAGCAGGCCGCCAACATGCTGGTGATGCGCCCCTACCCCGGTTTTCGCGGGCGCTGGTTCGACATGCCATGCCGCAACCTTGTGCCCAAACCGGTGCAGAAGCCGCACCCGCCGATGTGGGTGGCGTGCTCGCGGCGCGAGACGATCCACCGCGCGGCCAGAGCCGGGCTCGGCGCATTGGCATTTGCTTTTCTCGAACCCGAGCAGGCGGCCAGATGGGTCGATGAATATTACGGCATCATCAAATCGGAGGAATGCGTGCCGATCGGGCACAGCGTCAACCCCAACATCGCGATCGTTACCGGCATGTCCTGCCACCAGGACGAGGCCGAAGCGGTCCGCCGCGGGCTCGACGGCTTTCGCTTCTTTGGATACTCGTTGGGCTATTACGCGGTCTTTGGCGAGCACCGGCCGGGCCGGGCGGATTTGTGGCAACGCTTCTTACAGGTGAAGGATCAATTGCCGGAGAATGCCGGGCGCGGCGGCATCGGCACCCCCGCGCAATTGCGGGAGCATTTGAGCCGCTATGAGAAGGCGGGGATCGACCAGGTTATGTTCGTGCAGCAGAGCGGCGCCAATCGCCACGAGCACATCTGCGAGTCGCTCGAATTCTTCGCTGCCGGGGTGATGCCTGAATTCCAAGATCGCGAGGAGGCTCGGTCCGCGCAGAAGCGGCGCGAGCTGGCTCCCTATATCGAGGCCGCATTGGCGCGCAAGCCGCGGATGGCGCCGCTTGCGGAGGCCGACATTCCGCGTGTCGAAGCCTTCGGGCGCAAGGCGCCGTCGCCTATCCTCAGCTCCGACCGCGGCGGCGCGATCTCAATCCCCACGGCCGATCCTCTCGCCGCGCGAGAAGATAAGCGGCCCTAAATCACGACGGAGCTCCTCCTCAGGGCAGGCTATTTTGCATCCTCGCGGCGTTTCGACTGCTCGGATCCAGAGAATTGCTGTAGGAACATGATATTGATAAATTCGCACTCCCGTGGTAAAATGCAGGAGGAAGCAGGAGGTTGACCGCCCGCGGATCGCAGTGATTATTGTGCGTCCGAGGTACGAGGCATTGATCGAGAAAAGGCAGATGCAGGTTTCGCAATGTAGCACCGGAGCGGCTCCAGAGGCGCGAGATGTCGATGGGCATCGGCATTCCGGGCGATTTCCGTCACGACAAGATCGCCGGCGCCCATGAAGCGGTGATCGCCACCTGTCGCTCGCACGGCAAGTGGCCGGGCATGGCCGGCTTTATGTCGAGGAGCTGATGCGGAAATACATCGGTATGGGAATGCGCCTGGTGCTCTCGGGCAGCGACGGTGCCTTTCTGATGGCCGGCGCCTCCTACCGCGCCGCGCTCGTGCGCGGATGGGGCGGGAAGGCCTAACCCGAAGGAAAGATGAACGCACGATCGGCCGGCTTGGCGCTCGGCTTTTCTAGCGTCGGCCACTTCTTCGCTCATTTGTTGATGCTGCTCTACCCGACCATCGTGCTCGCGCTCGACGGGCGCTGGGGCATGTCGTATGGCGACCTGCTGTCATTGTCGCTCGGCGGGTTCGTGCTGTTCGGCCTCGGCGCATTGCCGGCGGGGTGGCTCGGCGACCGATGGAGCGCCGAGGGCATGATGGTCCTCTTCTTTCTCGGCACCGGCGGCGCTGCGGTCGCGACCGGCTTGACCGACGGGCCGGTGGCGCTCGCGCTCGGTCTTGCCGCAATCGGGCTCTTCGGCTCGATATACCACCCGGTCGGCACCGCCTGGCTAGTCCGTAACGCCAAAAATCGCGGGCGAGCGCTCGGAGTGAACGGCATCGCGGGCAGCTTCGGTCTCGGCGCGGCGGCCCTCGTCGCCGGCGCATTGACGCAGATCATCAACTGGCGCGCCGCCTTCGTCATCCCGGGGGCGCTGTGTGCCGCGATCGGAGTGGCGCTGCTCTGTTGCGTTCGCGGCGGCAGCGTCGTGCCCGCGAAGGTTGACCGTCACTCAGAACCGGAAGCCTCGCGCAGCGATGTCTTGCGCACCTTCATCGTGTTGTCGTTCACGATGTTGGCTGACGGCACCATTTCACAAGCGATCCCGGTCGCCTTGCCAAAGGCGTTTGCCGCCGGGCTCACCGGCCTCACTGACGGCGGGACGCTCGATGCCGGCGGCTTTGTGACCTTGGTGTTTCTGGTCGCGGCGACCGCCCAGCTGGTCGGCGGCTGGCTGGCCGACCGCTTTGCGATGAAGGCTGTGTACATTCTCGCCTGGGCGGTTCAGGCGCCGCTCTTCATTCTCGCCGCGCAGGCGCGCGATGTTCGGCTGCTCGCCGCGATGATGGCGGTCAATTACCTCGGAGTGTTGGCGGTGCCGGCGGAGAATGCATTGCTCGCCCGCTACACCCCCGCCCATTGGCGCGCCACCGCCTACGGTGCCAAATTCCTGCTGGCGCTGGGAGTCAGTACGATCGGGGTCAAATTGGTCGCCATCATTTATGATGGCACCGGGAATTTTGCGTCGCTGTGGCTGACCTTGGCTGGGTGCGCCCTGTTTGTCGCGATCGCCGCGCTCTTTCTGCCCGGCAGCTTCCGGCGGACCGCCCCGACCCTGGCACCGCTCCCCGCAGAATAAGGTCCCCGGCGTACTGTTGCGGCAGCCGTCCGCGATGAGCGCGATCTCGGTCTTACGGAAGAAAGCGTCGGAGTGTGAACTACTTCACACACGGTTGCGGCGGTCTTTTCGATAATTCCGCATGTCCGCATGCCGGCGGATCGAAAGTTGCCTCTCATGAAATCGCGGCCTACGTTACTTTCGGTAGAGTCCGATCAGCGGGTTTATCGGCCGAGGTTCCACCAGAGGACCCACGGACGCTATCTCCATTTGTGGAGCCTACGTCCGGAAGTTGAGATGCCGCCAGAGGATTATCACTCGGCCGCGCCCGGTCCAGGCTCCGGTCGGCGGAGACTCGCGCGGCGATTGGCTGCGATTCTCGGCGCCGACATCATGGGCTACAGCACCTTGATGGAGCGCAACGAGGAAGACACCCACCGACGCGTCGGGAGCTGAGCTAGTGCACTGAATCAAACGGATGCGGCAGGGCAGCGGTCAAGTTTTGCCAGAATGGCCTCGGCGGATTGGGTCCAGACGAACGGCTTGGGGCTGACATTGTGCTCGGCGAGATAAACGTTGATGGCAGCCTGCAGATCGGCGA
>JBARIB010000654.1:0-2472 GCA_049799535.1 Allostellaceae bacterium
GCACAGCATCAGATCGAGGAGATGCGGCCCGAAGCCGCGCCCTTCGATCACCTCTCGGCGGTCATGCGCGGCCAACCGCCGGAGACCGTGCGCGCCCGGCTCGGCAAGTTCGGCTTCAGCCAGGATAAAGCCTTTGTTCCGGTCGGCTCGCTTTCGGGCGGGGAAAGGGCGCGGTTGAACCTAGCCCTTGTGACCCATGACGCTCCGGCTCTGTTGATCCTCGACGAGCCGACAAATCACCTCGACATCGAGAGCCGCGAAGCCCTCGTTGAGGCTATCAACGAGTTTTCCGGCGCGGTGGTATTGGTCAGTCACGACCGGCATCTCGTCGAGCTTGTTGCCGACCGGCTTTGGCTCGTTGCCGAAGGCACCGTCCGACCCTTCGATGGCGACCTCACGGATTACGAACGCCAGGTGCTGGACAGCAGCGGTCCTGAGAACGGCCCCCGTGCGGCCGCGCTCGCGCCCAGTGGCCGCCGGGCGGCCCGCCGCTTTGCGGCCGAACGGCGGCGCGAACTCGAGCCGCTTCGACAAACGGCACGTCGAGCCGAGGAGATGGTCGCTCGGCTGGCGGCAGAGCGGGAAGCGCTCGATCGCGAGCTGGCGCAAATGCAAAGCAATAGAAATAACGGATTGGCGCTCTCCGACGCCTTCAGGCGACGCGCCGAACTGGTTCGCCTGATCGAGCGGGCGGAAATCGATTGGCTCGCCGCCGAGGAGGCTATTGAGCGCGAATCTCGCGGGTGATCATCGGCGCAGCTCGGCTTAAGGAATCGACTCGCCGCAACAAGGCTTGCAGGCGCCCGGTGCCGGTCATCGCGTTGCGTGAAGCAAAAATCGGCTTGTATCCGAAGAACTTGATTGAGCACGCCGCGGTCAGCCGCTCGCGGCCAAAGGCCGCAGAAAGCGGGATGTGTTTTGTTACACTTTGACAAAGTCGGCCGAAACAGCCTATGCATTGAGCGGGAGACGGGAGTTCTGCTGAAAGGCTGCCGCTCTGCAGCCAAAGAGACCCCAACCTGACATCCGCTTTCCCAAACTGGGTTTGCCATGGCCGACACGCCCGCAATTACGGACCGGAACCTCGAAGCGACGACGAATATTTCCCTCAAGCGGGAGCCGGCATGCTTTGCCTTCCTTTCGCCACGATCGGTTTCGCCGCCAATGCCGATCGATTCAATCAATCTCGACCTTGCCTCAGCCGATTACTTTGGCGGTCGCGCCTCGCTCTGGGCGGCTCTCGAAATGCGCTCTTCAGTGAGCGATGAGCGTCCGACGGCCATTCTCGGTTTTGACGAGACGTTTCTGCGCCCCTTCGCGCGGGCCTTGATCGAGGCGGCGACGACACGAGCGGCGTACCGAATGACGATCGTTCAGGAGGCGCGCGCGACCGAGCGTTGCCGGGTAGTCGAATACGTAACCGGGCCCGGCAAGGCGCTCGAGGAATTGATGCTGCAACCTTTCGACAACGTTGTCTTGATCACTGCAGCCAAGGGAAAGGATGGGGACGAAACCCTCTTCCAATTGCCGCGCACCGACAGCTTTCTGCGTGCCTTCGCCAAGATGGCCTACGTCGCCGACCAAGCGCTGCACGAACTGCTCGAGGACATGGAACGGCTGGCAAGACGGCGCAAACCAGTGCCAAGCACCTGAGATCTGCCGCAGTTGCTAGATAAGGAAAGGGGGGCTCTCGCCCCCCTTTTTGCTGGCCCGATTACCTCGGACCCGCGCCGCTGCTACCGCCCTGCGGCGCCATACCTGGCGCCATCCCGGGACTCGGAGGAGCCGCGGGCATCGACATGTTTCCCGCCTGCAGGCGGGCGAGCTCTTCCTGGTTCAGCTGGTTTGCGGTGCTCCCAGACAGAGACATGCTCTTGCCCGCATGATGCGTGCCCATTGTGTGTACATGGGTGTGTGTCGTGTGTGCATGACTGTGCACGTGTGAGTGTCTCGGCGGCGTCGCCGACGTCGTATCCGACATTGAGGAGGGCGGCATCGCCGATGGCGCCATAGCGGCTGGCGGCGGGGGCGCCATCGTGCGTGGTGCGGGTGCACCGGCGCTGTAGGGAGTCAATCCCGGCCCGCCGGGATTTGGACCCGGCGTACCCATTGGGTTCCCGCCTGACGGGCTCACCGCTTGCGCCCATACTGGCGCCGAGATCGCAAGCGCGGCAACCATCGCCACGCCGGTCAAGAGATATTTCATTTCTTTGATCCTGATCGTGCGCATCGCGAGCCGCGGGCTTGACGGCAAAGGCAGCGCGCCCGCCATGCGCCGATCGCTGGCACCGCGTTGCGAGTGAGCGGGTGCGCCGAGCCCCGTACCCTCGCAGCGGCAACGAGACCGCAGAACCTCACATCAGGGTGGGGGGGTCCCTGCCTCAGGAGCCTAGCTTGCCCCCACCGCCGGGACGCAGGAGACTCATGCCAATGGTCTGCCGAACCCTCGCCGGTTCGCCTGCGTTAATGCTG
>JBARIB010000655.1:0-34498 GCA_049799535.1 Allostellaceae bacterium
CATCATCTTCACCAGCTTGGGGATACCCGAAATAGACCAACACGCCATCGCCCATGTATCTGGCGACAAAGCCATCGTACCGGCCGATCGTCTCGGCGACGCATTTCTGGTACGCATCCAAAACCTCTCGCAGGTCCTCCGGGTCGAGGCGTGTCGAGAGCGCGGTCGAGTCCACGACATCGCAGAACATAACCGTGATCTGCCGCCGCTCAGCAGCGGACACGACTTTGTCGGTTGTCGGGCGCTGCGGGGCATCCTCGCTGCGCAAAGCGGCAATTGCAGCAAGCAGCTTGCGACGGTGCCCGACGAGATTTACACCCAGCTCCTTGAGGTCCTCCGCGGTCAGTTCGGGCAATACCGTTGCGTCAATCGCGTTGTCGCGAAAGGCTCGCTCGTATTGTTGCAATCCGAGGCCGTCGAGCCACGTCGCGATGTCCAACCTCGTCACCTCGATGCAATCCCGCCCGCGTCGAGCAACGATATCGCAAATTATCGATGTATGTGAACGGTCAGCGTGGGTGATAGGTCGGCTCAGAATCACATGGTGCATCACGCGGCGCGCTGGAGCCGATCTTCGCCCGAGGTTACCGAACGTTTCGAGAACCTCGAGCTGCGAGCACCGTGGGCAGTTCTGACTAGCGTGCCTAACGTGCGCTAAGCCGGCGCGTCTGCTCCACGAGGGTCAGCAGCGGCGCAGGATCGGTTGAGAACAGTCGCGCTTCGTTGCGCGCCTCCTCCGCGATCTGGTCGAGATAGGCCTCGGCTTCCGAGAGGTTGCCCGCAAAGGCCGTAGCAAGGGCGGAGCAATCGGACGGGTCAGGGTCCGCTTTGCAGAAAATCTCGACGACAGCAGGATCGCGAATTGCCAACGCTGCCGGCAGAGTGAGAATGCCATCGCGGATGTCCTCTTCCCCCCCACCACCCAGTGCAGCAGCGCCACGGACATCGCCGATGTCGTCACAGCCGTGGTACAACAGCCCTAGGAGCCCGCCGAACCGCCGCAGGCGGCCACTACGCGCTCCGAGACAAGCGCAGACCTCGAACATCGACCCGGTATCCTCCGCGGCGATCTTTCGCCAGTCGGCGACCCCAAGCGGGGTGCGGCGGAGCCGCCACTGCATGCACTCTGCGACACCCAGCCGCTTGAGCAATTCGGAGAACAGCGCAATAGCGTGAAGGTCATCTCTGACCCGGACATATCCGTCGGCCACGATATAGCCGGCTGTCATCAGCGCACACAGCTCGCCCAAGCGGGCGTGAAGCGTCGCCCGACCGCGCCTAGTGGTAGATTTATCCACGATGTCGTCGATGATAAGCGAGACGTTGTGGAAGAGTTCGACCACCATTGCCGATTTCATGACCTGTATAGGGATCGGTCCTCGGTGCACGGCTCGGTAGCAGGAGAAGATCGTTAAGGGTCGGAAATATTTGGATCCCCCAAGAAACTGCCATTCCAGCGCGGCGCGCATCTCCTCGTCGCATTCGCGGATCCAGTCGGCGATCTGCTGGCGCAGAGATTCCATCTCGACCGCGAAGCCGAGCTCGGCGATGACCGCCGCATTCGCCCCATCATCCGCGCCAACGTCGTTCATCGCGGATCCGTCTTCCCTTAATCCTTGGCCTTCCAGTGTCGCCGATACGCCGCCGATGGATCTGGCTGCTCCTTCCCGTGAGCGAGGGTCTCTCCGACTTGTTCGAGCTCACTCTCCAGCCGGCGCGCCTCCTGCATGGCCACTTCGCCGACCTCACGAAAAAAGGCGCGCAACTCGTCGACCAGCAGCCGGTTCTCGGCGTCCGATCCCAGCGAAGGGACCATCGTGCGCAGCGCTGCCGCCTGCATGAGGATGCCTTGATGCCTGGCGTAAACGTCGGCCAAGCCGCGCCAATAGCGCAGCGTGCTCGTCACTCCGACCATCAACGCGTGCGCTATCGGAGAAGAGGCGTCCGTGCCGTCGGCAAGGTCGCCCGGTGACGGAGAACTCGGCGTGGCGGAACGCAGCCCCGCTGTTTGCCCAGCTCCTCCAGCGACGAAGTCGCTCATCGCCGCGGTGAAACCGATCGTGAGGGCCATTAAAGCTGACAGCGGATTGCTGCCGCTGTCTGTTGCCGGGGGGGCGCCGGTTGAGGCGGCAGCGGCCTGTTCCGCCATCAGCTGCATTGCCGACAATCCGGCGGTCCAGGCGTCACTCGCCGCTGCGACAAGGTTCCTGATCGGATCGCTCGCGTCGCGCGCGAAGCCGGCGCCGAAAGAAGCGCGAGGGTCGGACATATCGGCTTATTCCATTACGGAGAACGCAACGCCGAGCGGGGAAAGCTACCCGATCACGACGATATCATCGATCGGCCCTAATCTGCGTCCGTTGGTGGGATCGGCCGCCGGCCACGACGCCGGTCGAGCTCACCTAGAAAGACCAGCAAGCAAAATCGCGGCAAGCCAGCACAGCCATGGAAAAACTCCGCCGGTCTTTCGTAGACAGACGCAACTGCGTTCTCCCATGTCTCCTGCTCCAATGCTTGTGACGGCGCCAGCGCGCCGAGAAGGGTCCTGGTGGTCAGCTCTCCTTCGCGGAGTACCAGCTCGGCGAACCGAGCGGTCGTCGTGACCGCCGCGGCCATGGCAGCCGCCTGAACCCCCGCCATT
This sequence comes from Allostellaceae bacterium, assembly GCA_049799535.1. Classification (GTDB taxonomy): domain Bacteria; phylum Pseudomonadota; class Alphaproteobacteria; order ATCC43930; family CGMCC-115725; genus AP-15. The sequence continues at coordinate 2,642 of JBARIB010000655.1, forward strand.
CCGGTGAGTATCGTTCGATAATCCCGCAGCATGGCAATGTTCCGTCCGATTGCAGTTTTCTCGTAATATACCGAGGCAGATCGCTGCCGATACTGCTCGAATCGAGGTCGACATGCCAGAGGTAATCATCGCCGGCGCCGGTCTTGCCGGAATTTCCGCGGCGCACCGGTTATTGGAGCGGGGCTTCGATGTGACGCTGTTGGAGGCGAACGACTACCTAGGCGGCAGCCTTGGGGCGCCTCAGGATCCGGCCACCGGCGGTTTTCACGAGCATTGCTATCACATGTATCTCAATTGGTACCACAATTTCTGGGCCTTCACAGACGAGATCGGTGTCCGCAAGGATTTCATCCCGATGCCGATCATCAGCTATAAAAGGCGGAACGAACAGGGGAAAATGTATCAGCAACTCAATCACGGCTCGCCGTGGACCGCACTGCGCAACATGTACTCAGGTCCAGCGCATCCGGCCAATGCCTTCATTTATGACTATTCGCTTCTCGACCTGATCGGAACGACCGGCTTCAGAGAAGATATATTGGAGAAGACCAGTGTGCTCTCTTTCTTGACGGCTCGGCCGTACAATACCGAAGAGGCGATCAACGCCAGCACACGAGTACTGGCGGAAGCCTTTGCCTGTCCAAGTTTCCTGAGCTCGGCGCGCAGCTACAAGTCTTTGATCAAGTATGGATTCCGGCTTCCCACTCCGTCGATGTGGCTGCTGACCGGCAACACCAGCGAGCATCTCTTCTCGCCCTGGCGCTCTTACCTGGAGGAGCGCGCGGCGGGCAGGGGATGGGGCAGGCTAGACATCCAGCTATTGCGGAGCGTGCAGGAGCTCAGCCTCTCTGCCGACGGGCGCGTTGACAGGATCAGAGTCGGCACGATGCCGCACTCGCTGCCGCCAAGTCGTGGGGCAACTGTGCAACCCACCAGCAGCTCTTGGCGCACCGTGCAAGGGGATCTGATTTTGGCTGTTCCGCCCACCCAGTTGGCTAAATTGATGTCCCTAGAAGTAGTTGAGCGGGCGGTCAGCCTTTGGGACGTGCGCAGGCTGCGGAGCGAGCCGATGATTTCAGTCGAAATTCCGTTTAAGCGGAGGCTCCCGAACATCCCGATCGGGATTACCCTCCTTCTCGATTCGTACTACAAGCTCAGCTTTCTCGACCAGTCGCAGATCTGGGCTGGCTCCGAGGGGAAGACGATACTCAATCTTATCGCATCGGATGCCGGCCCGCTCGTCGATTTCAGCGACAAGGACCTCATCAGACTTCTACTGCAGGAACTGAAGTACTTCATCGTATTCGATGATGCCGACATCTATTGGGACCGCATACATCTCCAGACGAATGTCGGCGAAGAGCTGTTCATAAATGAGGTCGGCAGCTGGGAATCCCGACCAACTGCGACATGCGAGATCCCCAACCTGTTCATTGCCGGGGATTTTTGCAAGACAGTGGTTGACGTCGTGACCATTGAAGGCGCCGTTGTGAGCGGACTCAACGCGGCGCAGGCGATTTGTCACCGCCACCGGGTCCCCACGCCGATCACAATCGAGGAGCCGGAGGCGTATCCGATGTTGCCATTGGCAGCGATGGCGTTGGCGGGCGGGCCGCTGGCCTACGCGGCGAAGGCAATATCGCTGGCGGACGCCGCCTTCCGGCGGGCGTACCAAAACGTGTTTCCGAACGGTTAACGCAAGCCACCCCATGCGCCGCCAAATGCTAGCCGGGGCGATTGGGCTCGTGGCCTTGTGCTGGTGGGGTCAGTCAGGCTGGACCGCTGTCCCCACCGGTAGGACCGCTGGCGCCTGCAGTCGGCCCGCGTCCTGCCGATCCACCGGCGCGGTGCAAGCCCTGCATCAGGTGCTGCAGAATGAGCACCTCCGCTGCTCCTCCAGTACTCGTGCCGACACTCCGTATCAGCAGCAGCCGCATCAAATCCTGGTCAATAACCTGCCCGCCGCCGAACTGCATGAGCAGCCACGGCAACAAGTTTTCGCCGACACCGGCGCGGCCATCTCCCTTGCCCAGCAGCGACAGCAATAGCAACTTGTCTTCGTCCGCCTTACCGACCATCGCATCCACGAGAGACACGACTTTCACGTAGAATTTGACGTTCAAAAGATTGGTAGTGGGCGCGTAATCAATGACTGCGCTGTTGATTGGATCAAGTCCCTTGAGATGCCCATTGTCAAGCACCTCTTGCACAAAAAGGGCACGCAGCGGGCTGTCTGAAATGACGATCAGATCACCTCCCTTGGGATCCTTGATCGGCATGCGATACACAATGTCATCGGCATTGTCGAATGTGAGGGGCGTCACGTCGAGAAGTTGGCCGTTGTCGAGCCCGACAAAGCGGCCCCTTTCGCTGCGGACGGCCACGCCCTTCAGACTCGGACGGAAATTGCCGGAATTATCCCTTCCGATCGCGATGCCGCCTAGCAAGGACTGCAGGTTCATTGGTTCCTCCCTGGATGGCACGGCCGTGAGCCAAACGCAGTCGGCTTTATTCGGCCACCGGTCGCAGCGCCCGTGGTGCCTCGAAGATGCCCGACAGATGCTCGATCCAGCCATTGGCGGCGGGCAGTCGACCGGTGACGTCCAATCGCCTCAGCCGGTTGCATAGGCAGTCTTCGATAGAGCCCTGACAGATACAGGCGGCACGATCGATTCTGCCCAAACGGATCGATACCGAACCGCCGACTTGAACGCCGCCGCCATGACCACTCAGCGACATTAGCGATTGCAGCGATTGGACGCGCTGTCCGTCGCCGTGACGACGCCGGGAGTGGATCAAAATCGGGATGCCGTGGAAGCGGCGCGTTCCAAAGCGCGGGAAGCTGATCGACAAGGTTTCCGGATGGCCCGACCTGAGGCCGAAACCGACGCTGTCTGCGCGATAGGTCACCGACAAATCCTCGCTGAACACCTTCTCCAGCCCCCAGACCGCTTGTCCGGCATCACGCGAAAACTCACCGTTGACGCCGATAGCAACGAACATCGCACCGGGAATACCCGCTGGATCGATTTTCGCGGTTACGATCAGTGCGAGCGCGATCTCCTGGTACCGGCCGAGGTCGCAAACACGGTAGTCGATGCCCATCACTACAACCAGCGCGCGCCCGCCGCCGAGGTCGAACGGCATGACCATATCCGTGCTCGCGCCCAGCATTTCGGTGGCTATGCCCCAAGGGACGACGTAAGCCGCCCAACCCTGCGAGGCATCTATGAAGCGGACCGGCAATGCAAGCGATCTTGACGGTCCGTCCCCCCCTCGGCCCGGCACCTCTTGCGTCACTCCGCTCGTCCGGGTCACGGGCACTTCGCCCCCCATACCCTCCGCGCGTGGCATCAGCGGGGCGGGGCTTATCCCAGAAGATGCCGTCTCAGCCGCCAGCGGCCAGGCCGTAGCCATCTCGAAAATGAAGTTGGCGTATTCGTCCACGAGGCTGCGGAACAGATGCTCTGAACTCCGCAGCCCCAGGGAGCCCCGCTCCACCTGCTCGACCGCGCGGCGCAGGCTGCCCGACGCGATGGTCCAGGAGCGTCCCCACAGGTCTTCGCCGAACCTGAGATAGCCCTCGAACAGGCGATAATACTGCCGCGCTAGGGCTGGCGTCCGCAGGTTTGGGGCGTCTTGTCTCATGCTGATACCTGTCATAGGACAACAGCTGCCAAAGTATAGCGCTGACGTCGGCGGGATCACGGCCGATTTTTCCGAGCTATCGCGGCCGGCAAAGATCACGAAGGCTAAGTGGCTGGCGGCGGTCTGTCCGAGGATCGGCCGGCAGTAGGGCGGTCGTCGGGCATGGTCCTTCTGCCGGGTTTGGTGGCAGAGGCTGTATTCCAGCTCCCCGCCGAAAGTAATTGGAGACAATTCTTGCGACGGCCAGCGCCGAGTCAAAAATCACGGCGAAGCGGAATGGATTTCGGGTCCGTCTCTTTTGCTCATCGCTTCTTCGTGCGGGGCATTGGGATCCAGATCGCCGTCAACTCGCCGGTAAGCCAGCAGGGTGCGGCCTCGCCAACATCATCGCTCGCGCCGAGCGTTCTTGACCTGGTCGCCCGCCTTCATCGGCATCAGCAAGGGCGCCACCACGATGCAGCTATGCCCATAGGTGGTCAGCAAACGGTGAACGCCGTAACCGCTAAGTACCAGCTTCGTACCAGAGCTTTGGCGACAACCGCCACTGCTGAGCTTTGTCGCCCTCTTGCACAGGACGCGGCTGAACACCGTGCTCGAAGCTCCGGCGTCACTCGGCTAGGATTATAGCGAACATTATGATCAGCTTTGTGGTTGCCGATGATCGAAACCGCACCCGGCGGGCCGGGGATCCCGCCGACCTGGACCAGCAGCGCCAAGGATATGGTGGGATGTGCGCTCGGCATATCACGGCTGTGGTTCACGCTCGGTTTCGGCATCGTCAACGAGGTCTACTACCCTCGCGTTGACATCCCACAAATCCGTGATCTCGGCTTCATCATTGCGGATGGCGAGGGGTTCTGGGTCGAGGTCAAGCGCGTCGCTAATTACCACATGCGGCTGTCGGCGCCGGGTGTGCCGGCCGTCGAAATCGTGCACGAGCATGAGCGCTATTCATTGCGTTTGCGGATTGCTCCGTCGGTCCGCCGTGACGTGCTGGCCATCGAATGCCGGCTCGATGGCGATCCCAAGCTGCGGCTCTATGCGCTCCTCGCGCCGCATCTTGGCGCTACCGGCTACGGAAACCACGCCGCCGTGGTTTCGTATCGACGCCGCCGAACCTTATGGGCCGAGCAGGGCCCCTTCGGCGCTGCCCTGGCGGCGGTGGATGAAAAGCAGCGCGACGCGATGGGACGCGCCAGCGCCGGCTATGTCGGTGCCAGCGACGGCTGGCAGGACTTCCTCCACAACGGCCGGATGAGTTGGGAGTACGAGAGGGCAGGACCAGGCAATGTTGCGCTGATCGCCGAACTCCCCCGCCGGGTCGTGTTGGCGCTCGGTTTCGGAAGCAGCGCCGAGTCGGCGGCGACCCTGGCCATCGGCAGTCTGCTGCAGCCGTTCGACAGCCTGCTGCAGCAGCACATTGCGCCGTGGCAGGCGTGGCATGCGGAGCGCAGCGAGCGTCATGCGGTACCGCTCGACGTGCCCCCGGCGCTCGCCGAGGAATATCTCGTTTCGACGATCGTGCTGCGCACCCATCAGGACAAGACCTATCCCGGAGCCATGGTGGCCAGCCTCAGCATCCCCTGGGGCGATAGCGGGAACGAACGCGGCGGATACCATCTCGTTTGGCCGCGCGACTTGGTGGAGACCGCCGGCGCGTTGCTGGCGCTCGGCGCCGAGCAGGAAGCGCGCGACACGTTGCGCTATCTGATCGCGACGCAGCTCGATGACGGCCACTGGTATCAGAACCAATGGCTCGGCGGCAGAGCTTATTGGGAAGGCATTCAGCTCGACGAAACCGCTCTTCCAGTGTTGCTCGCTGCGATGCTTGATGAGCGGGAGGCCCTGAGCGGCATCGAAGTCGAGGATATGGTACGCCGCGCGCTCAGTTTTATTGCGCTTACGGGTCCCGCTACCGAACAGGATCGCTGGGAGGAGAGCACCGGGATAAATCCATTCACTCTTGCCGTCTGCATTGCTGCCCTCGTTGCCGGCGCCGATTTGCTGCCGCGGCCCGCGAGGGACTGGGCGCTCGAGCTCGCCGATTTTTGGAACAGCAATATCGATCGTTGGACCTCGGTTTCCGGCACTACGCTCGCCAAGCGGCTCGGCGTGGCCGCTTATTACGTGCTGGTGTTGCCGGTGCAGATTTTGGAGCGGCCGGAAATCTTTAACCAGGTGATCCCAATCCACAATCGGGCCGACGGGGTCGGCGTACCCGCCGATGAACTGGTCAGCACCGAGTTCCTGCAGCTTGTTCGCTTTGGCCTGCGCGCCGCCGATGACCCGTTGATCCTCGACTCGCTCCGAGTAGCGGACGCGCTGCTCAAGACAGACACCCCCTGTGGCCCGGTGTGGCACCGCTACAATGGCGACGGCTATGGCGAGCACGACGACGGCAGGCCCTATGATGGTACCGGGCGCGGACGCGGATGGCCGCTGCTGACCGGCGAGCGCGGCCATTATGAGGTCGCCGCTGGTCGCGACCCCCTGCCCTTGCTCGAGGCGATGACGAGGATGGCAAGCCCCGGTGGCATGTTGCCGGAGCAAGTATGGGATGCCGACCCCATTCCGAGCCGCCGGCTGGAGCCGGGAGGCCCGGCAGGCTCGGCGATGCCGCTGGTGTGGGCGCATGCCGAGTTCATCAAATTGATGGTGTCGCGGCACCTCGGCCGCCCGGTTGACCGGCCCCGCGCCGTTTGGCGGCGCTATCAGGGTCGCCGACCGACGGCCAAGTACGCATTCTGGTGGCCGCATGCACCGATCAGCACATTCCCGGCCGGTGCGCGGCTCGCAGTCGCGCTGCCGCGGCCTGCGATCGTACGCTGGGGCAGTGGAGGCTGGCACGAGACGTCGGACGAGCCGACGCATGACAGCGGTCTGAATTTCCACATCGCCTCGCTCGATGTCACCCGAGTACCGGCGAAGGCGCGCGTCGAATTTACCTGGCGATGGCAGGACACCGCCGCCTGGCATGGCCGCAATTACGAGCTCACGGCCTCGCCGGACGGCGACGGCTGTGCGGGAAGGTAAGACTATGGCAATACCAGAAGCTGTGGGCTTGGCGGCCACACTCGCTCAGCGCCCCGACTTACTGGGCAAGCGTTTGGCCCCGAGATCCGATCGACCCGCAGTGCCGGAATTCATGCGCCACGATCCAGTGGTGCGCTCTATTACGGCGACGGTCCGCTCGAGTTTTATCGGGAGTTCGGCCTGGCCGCAGCCAATCCGTTCGCAAACGTGCCAATTGCTCGTCCAGCGCGCCGGCCTGTTCCTTGTCGCCGTGGACATAGCCCATGTGACCTCCTCCAAAAAGGACTCACGGCCTGCGACCTCGTCTCCAGGGCTTTGTCGTCACTGCATCCGCAGGGATTAGGCAGCCCCGGCAAGGAAGCGATGGGCGACCGACGCATGCATGGCGATGCCGACGGCCATGCAGTCCTCGTTCAATATCATGCGGTTGGAGTGGCAAGGCGCGACATGGTCGTGCTCGTGGCGGCCCTCCGGCATGACGCCGAGGAACATCAGGCAGCCGGGGATGCGCTGTAACACGTAAGAGAAATCCTCGGCGCCCATGATCGGCGCCGGCCGGTGGATGTAATTCTCTTTTCCGAGAAGGTCGGCCGCCACCTCCCGTGCGAATTCGACGAACCCGGCATCGTTGACGGTGACCGGGTAACCCGGCCTGATAGTGACTTCGGCTTCGCACAGGTGCGCCGCGGCAATATTGGCCGCGATCCGGCGCAGCCCGTCATGCGCCCTCTCCCGTGCCTTCTCCGAGAGGGCGCGCATGGTGCCGACCATTTCCGCCGTCTCGGGAATGACATTGTTGGTCGTTCCTGCAGTCACCTTGGCGCAGGTCAGCACGACGGGGTCAAAGATGTCGATGCGCCGGGTGACAAAGGCTTGCAGCGCCAAACCGATCTCGAACGCCACTGGGATCGGGTCCACTGCATCATGCGGCATCGAGGCGTGACCGCCCTGGCCGCGGACCTTGATCGTCCAGTAATCGGCAGAGGCCATCATCGCCCCGGGCTTGCCGAGGATCGCCCCTGGCTTGAGGCCGGGCCAGATGTGCAAGGCGAACGCTGCATCGGGCTTGGGGTCCGCATCGATCAACCCGTCCTCGATCATCAGCCGGGCGCCGCCATAACCCTCTTCGCCGGGCTGGAACATGAACTTTACGGTGCCAGCCAGTTCGCTGCGGTGCCGATGCAACAGGTGCACCGCCTGCACCAGCATGGCGGTATGGGCATCGTGGCCGCAGGCGTGCATGCGGCCGGCAAATTCACTGGCAAATTCGAGCCCGGTCTCCTCCGGCATCGGCAGCGCGTCCATATCGCCGCGCAGCAGGATCGTGCGGCCGGTCTGAGCGCCGGGCTTCGTGCCGCTTAGCGACACGATCAGACCCGAGGTCGAGGGTCCGCGCGCGATCTCCACCTCTAAGCCATTCAGCTCGTCGAGGACCGCTGCGGTCGTCAGCGGCAGATCGAGGCCCAGCTCGGGTTTGGCGTGAATGCGGCGGCGCAATGCCACGGCACCCGGCAATAGCTCGCGGGCTTCCTCAAGGAAGCGGTGGAGTTCGGACATGTGCACCTTTCTCCGAATGCGTATCGGCGATCCGAACGCAGAGCTTACGGCAGAACACTCGGAATGGCGACCACCCCGGCTGTGCAAACAGCCACGCGTCACCGGACGCGTACATCGCCACCCCGATTGACTTGCTGATTGTTTCGTTCGATTGGAAGACGATCAAGGAGTGCGCAGGTCCTTTCCGATGAACCGGCCCTTGCTCGCGGTCGACGGCGACTCATTCGCGCATCGCTCTTATCACGCACTGCCGAAGTCGATCCGGCGGCGCGGCAACAAGGGCGGCGGCGCGATCGTCGGTTTCGCCAATTTCCTGCTGCGGCTCTATACGCAGGAGCAGCCGCGCGCCGTGCTCGTCGGCTGGGACACCTTGGACGCGCCGACCTATCGCCACCTCGCGCTCGAGGGATATCAGGCCGGGCGTGCTTTCGATGCCGAGCTCGTTGACCAGCTCGAAATCCTTCCGCAATTGGTCGCGGCGTGCGGGTTCGCCTATGCAAAGGCGCCGGGCTATGAGGCGGACGATTTCCTCGCCGCGGCGGTCGCGCAGGAAGAGCATCGAGGCGGGACCGCCATCGTCGCAAGCGGCGACCGCGACGCTTTTCAGCTCGCCTCGGAGAAGACAACAATTCTTCACCCGGTCCGCGCCGGCGAAATGGCTCGCATCGGCCCCGCCGGAGTGCATGAGCGCTATGGCGTCGAGCCCCGGCAGGTGCCCGATTTCATTGCCCTGCGCGGCGATCCGTCGGACAGGATCCCGGGTGCCCCCGGCATTGGCCCGAAAAGCGCGGCGAGCCTGCTGCGCCGTTACGGCTCGCTCGAAGCCGCCCTCGCCGAAGGCAAGTTTGCGGCGCAAGCCGAACAGCTGCAGCTTTATCGCAGGATCGCGACGATGGACGCCTCGGCGCCCTTACCTGACCTGCCGGACCAAACTCCGACTTGGGCCGCTGCGGCGGCCTTGGCGCGCGAGTGGGACCTGAACCGGCTCGCCGACCGCCTCACCGAGCTCCACGCGGCACGTTCCTAGAACTCGCCGCTGCGGTAAGTGTCACCGAGGCGCTGTGCATCTTCCGGCAAGGGTTCCTCCCATGCCTCGCCGCGGCGGCGCAATGCGCCGGTAAAGTTGGGCGGACGCTTTTCGTTGAAGGCCTGGCGGCCCTCCTCGCCATCGGTCGTGGTCTGGATCAACAGCGAGTTGATCAAGTTTTGCACGTGCCAGGCCTGGTCGGTCGGCATGTCTCCGAAGCGGATCACGAACTCCTTCATCATGCGCACGGCGACCGGCGGTAAGGTAACGATGTGGCGAGCAATCTGCTCGGCGCGCTGCATCAGATGTGCATGCGGCACAACCTCGTTGACAAGGCCGATCCGCAGAGCCTCGTCGGCGCCGAACGGCTCGTCGGTCAGCAGGATTTTCATCGCGTCGATGTAGCGGAGCTGGCGGATCAGCAAGCTGGCGCCCGGCCCGTGGCCCAGCCATCCTTGCGACAACAGCGCGAATTTGAACTGGGCGTGCTCGCGGCTCGCTATGCGGATGTCGGTAGAGGAGAGCAGAATGTAGAGTCCGGCGCCCGCGGCCCAGCCGTTCACGGCGGCAATCACCGGCTTCCACACGCGCGGATAATGGTCCCCCATGCGGCCGTCGACCCCGGTCTTCTGGCCATGCACGGTGCCGGCAAGCGGCCAGTAGATGCGCTGGGTGCGTAAATATTCCCGCTCTTCCTCGGTGATGTTCGGCCGCGGCGCCAAATTGTGCCCGCCGCAGAAATGCCGGTCCCCGGTCCCGGTCAGGATCACGCAGCGAATATCGCGATCCTCCCACAGATCGATCCAGGCTGCCGAGATGGCGTCCGATGTCGGTTTGTCGAGGATGTTGGCCTTCTCGGGATTATTGAGCCTGATATATGCGATCCCGTCGCGCTTCTCGTAGTCGATGGCCAAGGCGTCGCCCCTTTCGCTGCTGCCATTGCTTTCGGAGCAGGATTGCACTTGTGAAGAGCGCATGGAAGGCGTCTTGACCGCCCCCGCCCGGTTCATCCATCGTTCGGATATTTCGTGCGCAGATAACCTCATGAAGGGAGGGGCGGGGATGCCGTGGTTTCGTCGCTTGCGATGGCATTTGATGTTTGTCGGCCCTCTGTTCGCCGTGGCCCTCATCTTCGCCGCCTCGCCATCGCTCGCAGCGGGTGCGGCCCCGGCCGGGCGAGTGGTGATTGCCTGGCACGTAACGATTTCGCCGAGCTGGTTCGATCCATCGACTGCGCCGCCGCAGATCACGCCTTTCGGCATGCTCTACGCGATCCACGATGCGCTCGTGCGGCCTTATCCCGGACAGAAAATGGGACCGAGCCTCGCGGAATCGTGGGAGGAGAGCGAGGACGGTCTGACCTACCAGTTCAAATTGCGCCCAGGGTTGAAGTTCCATAACGGCGACCCGGTCACGACGGAGGACGTCAAGTTCAGCTTTGAGCGCTATCAGGGCGCCGGAGCGCAGGCCTTCAGGGACCATGTCAAAGAGGTGGAGATTGTCGACCCGCTGGTCGTGCGCTTTCATCTGAAGGCGCCATGGCCCGACTTCATGACGTTCTACGGAACCACGGCTACTGCCGCCGGGATCGTCGTGCCGAAAAATTACCTCGCACAAGTCGGCGATGATGGTTTCAAGAAGCACCCGATCGGCGCCGGCCCCTACAAATTCGTCAGCAGCAAGCCCGGCGTCGAGGTCGTGCTGGAGGCCAACCCCGACTATTGGCGGCGCGTGCCGAATGTGAAGACATTGGTCATGCGCAGCGTCCCCGATGCGACGACGCGCGCATTGATGCTGAAGACCGGTGAGGCGGACATGGCCTACGCGCTCGACGGGGTCGACGCCGAGGGCATTAAGGCCGACCGGCATCTGCAAGTCGTTGCGACGAAGCACGCCTCCATTTTCTGGATTGAGTTCACCGAGCAGTGGGATCCGAAATCGCCCTGGCACGACAAGCGGCTGCGGCTCGCAGCCAACTACGCGCTCGACCGCCAGCGCATCAACGAGGCGGCCTGCCTCGGCTTCTGCCCGCCGGCGGGGGTCATCGTCCCGCGCGTCATGGAGTTCGCCTTGCAGGCTGAGCCGATGCCCTACGATCTGCCGCAGGCCAAGGCTCTGCTCGCAGAGGCTGGCTACCCGAAAGGGCTCGACGCCGGCGATTTCGCCGCCATCCCGGGCTTCCCGACCGTCGCCGAGGCGGTGGTCAACGACCTCAACGCCGCCGGCATTCGCGTCCGGCTGCGGCAGATGGAGCGTGCTGCGTTCTATGCCGATTGGGGGGCGAAGAAATTGCGTGGCGTCTTCATGACCGGGTCCGGCAATTCCGGCAATGCCGCGACCCGCGTCGAAGCCTTCATCCAGTCCAAAGGCGCCTACGCCTATGGCGGCTATCCCGATATCGACGAGCTGTTCCAGCAGCAAGCCGGCGAGCGAGATCCAAAGAAGCGCGAGGCGCTGCTCGATAAAATCCAGCAGCTGACGATCGACCGGGTCATGTATGCGCCGGTCATGGACCTGCGCGCATTGATGGGCGTTGGGCCGCGCATCACCAAGCACACGATCACCGACGTCTGGATGAGCCCCTTCCCGTCCTACGAGGACATGGAAATCCAGGACTAGAGACTACGCCGCTAGCGCCAAATGGCTTGGCGGCCTTCAGGATCAGAAGAGCGGCGTGTCCGGCTCGAGGCCGAATAAAACGCGCCCAGTGCTTTCGAGGATGCGGGGATGCACGCCGATATGTTGCGTGATGGCGTGCACGTCGCGGAATGCACGCTCGATCGGACAGGTCGTGTAAAGCGAGGTCGCACCCGCGGTGGTGTAGACGAGATCGACCGCCCGGGCCGCGCTGGAAACGGCGTGCGAGATGGCCAAGCGAAGATCGGATCTTATCTTCATTGTCATATCGCTCTCGGCCAGAACCATTTGCCACAGCCGCTCCACCGCAGCGAACAGCAGCAGGCGGCCCGAGCGTACCAGCGCTTCCGCCTCGGTGAGCCGGCTCTGCGCGCCCCGGTCTTCGCATAACCGTTGCGTCGTGCGCGCCGGTACCTTCTCGACGGCCAGCTCGATGAGCGCCTCGATTGCGTTGCGGGCGATGCCGAGCGCCATTGCCCCGAGCCCGGGAAGGACGCGTGACATAGCAGGGACCCGGTACCGCGCGCCGGGCAGAACGACGGGGTCTGTCCAAGAAGACCCGTAGCTCTGCGGCACAAATAACTCGTGGAGCACGACATCATGGCTGCCGGTTCCGCGTAGACCGCCCGCCGTCCATGTATCGAGGATCTCGCAATCGGCGGCCGGGAAGAGCATGAATCGAGTCTCCGGCACCCCCGACGATGTGAGGCGCGGCCCACCGTTTTCATGGACGACGCAGAACAGGATCATCCAGGCCGCTAGCTCGCATCCGCTGACAAACGCCCAACGGCCGGTCACCCGGTATCCGCCCTCAACGACTTCGGCTCGCCCCGACGCGCGCGTGCTGTTTGCAATGATCACGTCCGGGTCGGCGTGGATGGTTCGTGCAACGTTCGGGGCGAGTTGGGCAGTTGTCCAGTGCGTATTGCCGTTCCACACGCACCACGATACCGACGCGTCCGCCCGCGCCAGCTCCTCGTAAACCTTCAGAGCCGAAATTGGGTCGAGATCCAGCCCGCCATATGCTTCAGGCAGGGTCATGCGGAAAAATCCCGCTCCCGCCAGCTCTCGTGCCAAGCTCTCGGGCAGCCGCCGTTCAGCCTCGATCTGGTTGCGTTCGGCTAAAATGCGGCGCCGAAATGCCCTGGCTGTGCCGAGAAGCGGGTTCATCGAGATCTCCCGTCCAGGGGCGAATATCGAGAAGGGCTCAGACTTCGGGCGGCAGGATTTCCTTTTGACCGAGCACTTCCGAACGGTACAGCTCGGAAATCGAGGCCCAGCGCAGTTCGCAGATTTCCTCTGCGACCTGCTCGGCGCGCGCCTTTAGCTGCGGTGTGTCGAGATAGCGCCCGCACAATTCGATCTGACGGCGGCTGTGCTCGACATCGGCGGCGTCGTGTTCAGTAAAGAACTCGATCTCCGGGGATTTGCGCGAAAAGCCATAGTGCTTTTCGAAAGCGGGCAGCAACACCTCGCTGATGAGGCCGGGCATTTGCCCTTCCTGCGTCGTCTGCATCGCCAGAATGACGCCGACCGGCTCGTTGGCCGTTATGTGGTACATATAGAGGGAGCGCGCCCACCAGGCGGGCGGCATCTTCGTATTGCGAACCTCATCGTCACCGAGCCCCGCGGCGCGGCAGAAGCGCAGGATCAATTCATTGTGGTCTTGCGGTTCGTGCCCCGGCTTGGGAATCGCCTTCAGGCCTTCCTCCTCGGCGATGTTCTCGGCGATCATCTTGCGAATATCTTCGAAATGATAGCCGCGTGCATACAGCATCCCGAAGCTCGCCAGCGCGCGCGAGACGAAATGGTAATGCAACGCCTGATAGCGGCCCAGAGCCTTCAGCGGCAATTTTCCTTCGCTAAAGGCCAGAAAAAACGGATGTCTTTTCGTATGCCAATGCTCGCGTATCGCCAATATCCGCCCGGTGATCAGAGTCGGGGATACCAAATTGCCATTGCGTGCCATTGCCGTAACCTCCCGTGGACGGAACCATACCGGCCAACATAGCGGCAAAGGCTTGACGTGGGAAAGGCCGCGGCAGGGGCCCGCCGTTCAGCCTCTGGATCAGGTGGAGAAGTTGGCGCTTGCTTCGGCCGAGGCGAGATAGTTCGACCGGCGTGCTCCTCAGAGGGAAGCTGACGCGTTCGCTTTCGCCAGAAACCGGACGGGCTGGATTAACGAGCCGAACGCCGTTACCGCGAATAAGCCGGCAGAGGCAATAACCACTGAAAGAATGATCGGATTTCCGCTCGTCCCCAGCGAAAGCGCTGCGGTCGCTCCAGCCGCGCCAATCATCTGTAAGAAGCTCGTCAGCCCGGAAGCCGAGCCGATGACGCCGGCATCGCCGCTGAGACTGCCAGCGACGGCGTTGGGTGTTATCAGACCACTGCTGCAGCAGATCACTATCATAGGACCTACCACGGCGAAGGGGCTGACCACATGCAGCACTGCCAGACCGACCATGGCGACACCCGCCGGGATCAACAGAACGCTGCCGATTGCGATGAGACTGTCGATCCCCAGCCGCCGCGTCAATCGGTTGGAAAGGAAGCTGCCGACGAGAAAGCCGATTGGCGGCAGTGACGCATAATAGCCGTAATCTTCGGGAGCTATACCGAAGCCGATGATCAGGACCGCCGGAGCGCCGGCCGCGAAGATGTGAAATCCGGAATGAGAGCCGGTGGCGGTGAGCGCGTAGGCGAGGAAGCGCCGGGTGCGGAGCAATGCTCGATAGCTGTCGAGCATTGCTCTGGCGAGTGCGAATCCGGTTTGCGAAATAGCCTGCGTTGGGGAGCCGTGTTGCGGCACGTAGCGGATCACCAAAACCAGAGCCAAGATAGCGAACAATGCAACTGCCGCAAAGTTGGCCCGCCAACCGAACCAGGCCTGCAGATAGCCCCCCGGGATTGGAGCAAACGATTGGACGAGGGTCATGGCGACCGCGATCCCGGCTATGATCTGGGCGGCACCCTCGCGCCCGTAGAGCTCGCGGATAAGGGCGCGGCCGACAACCATCCCGGCGGAAAGCCCTATACCCTGGACAACCCGCGCGAGGATGAGCAACGAAATTGTTGGACTAGCGGCACAGGCGGCACTACCGAGCGCGCTTAGCCCGACGCCGAACAGCATGGTTCGCTTTCGCCCATATCGATCCGAAAACGGCCCGAGGACCAGCATGCTCAAAGCAAACGCCAAGAGGTAGCCGACGAAGGTAAATTGCACGCTGGAAACCGAGGTCGCTAGCGCCTCGGCGATCGCCGGTATTGATGGCACATAGATTGTTGAGGCCAGCATACCGAGCGAGCAGGTAAGTGTGAGCGTCACAAGAAAGGTGCAGCGATGACCGGGAGTTGCCACGCCTGATCGTATCGGATGAGGCTTCTCTCTCAGGAGACGCCGAAGCGAGCCGAGCTTATGCGACTTAAAGAGGTGGACTTCGGCTCCAGTGTTCCGCAAGATGGGTCGTCTCCTGTTCCGCGTGGCGTTTATTAGTCGGCGGATTTTGGCGAGCTCTCGATTGGCAAGCCGTCAGGTTTGTGAAAGCGCTCATCACGGCAAAGAGCTTCATAAATACGCGCCGAACAGCTCCGGCCCTAACGGTTTCGCACTCGGTTCCCTTCGGACGCAGTTATTGACGTTTTTTTGACGGCGGATGGTTAAGGCTGTCCGAAGGTGTTGGTCTTTTTGTCACGCACAGTGGCAGTAGCGCGATATTCCTGCACGTCAGCCTAAGGCTTATCAGGGCGGAGCTGAAGGTTAAATGATCATCCGCGACTTTGCCGAAGAAATCACCGCCGAGACGAGGATCACGTCTGCGACGGTGGTCTGGGAAGAGCAAGCCTTCGCTGATCAGGAGTTATACTTCGAAATATACGTCGGCGACCGCCAGAATTCGGACAACGTAGACGAGTCCTGGGCCGATGCTTTTCTGACCGGATGTTTCCCGCTCGCGGCGGTGCATGGAGAGGCGAGGGTGCGGATCGAGAGTCCGCCCTGCCCAATGTTGGTCGAGGGTCTTCAAACCGTCCACACGTGGTGGAAAAGTTGGGGCGGAATCTCCAACCCCGCGCCTGCTATCGAGAGCCCTGCTCGCGGCCGGCCGCGCAACCCGAAAGGTCCGCGCCGAGCTATTTGCTGCATATCAGGGGGTGTAGATGGCCTTCACATGCTGATGCGCAATCGGCGTGTTTATAGCCAAGCTGACCCTGCCTACATTCGTGAAGGCCTGTTCATTCATGGGTTCGATATCGGAAAACGAGCGCGCGATCCGGAAAATGAACGGTTTCGGGCGGCCCTGCAGCGTCTAGAGCCTCTCGCGGCCGAGACCGGCATAAAGATCGTGCCTTGTCGTACCAATCTTCGCCATCTCCCTTCAAAGCCCGACTTCTGGACGCACCGGCAGAACGTATCGGCATTGGCTGCGGTCGGCCACGCCGCCGCGTATGGACCGAACTACCTCTTAATTGCCGGTGCCTATAACGTCGAGAACCCGGTTCCGATGGGCTCTCATCCTGCAGTAGATGGTTTGTTCTCAAGCCAGCGCATCACCGTCGTCCATGAGGGTGCCCGCTTTTCTCGGGTCGAAAAAGTGCGCGAACTCGCCAGCTGGCCCACAGCCCTTGCGGCACTTCGTGTCTGTCCTGCCAACGTTGGCAACAAAGCAAATTGCGGGGTTTGCGAAAAATGCCTCGGTACCCGGCTCGAGCTGCTCGCCGCCGACATTGAGGAAACCGAAGCCTTCGGTCCGAGCCTCACTCCGGTCGAGCTGTGGGAGGCGGCGGTCCCGATGCCGAGCGGCCACCGCGCTCTTCGCTACGAAGATTTGCTGCCGTTTCTGTGGGCGCGCGGCCAATATGAGCTTTGTCGAGTTCTTGAGAACAAAATCGCAATATACAGGCAGCGGGTTCGGGAAGGCATGCGATGGCCGGGCCTATGATTCTAGCGAGCAAACCTTGCTGGTCGCTCAAACTTAGTTTATTCTATGAGAGTTTGGATATTTCGAGCATGACATCAATCATCGATTGTCGCAATCGATTGCAACGTGCGTAGCTGACACTGGGACGCTGGTGATGACCTTATCGATCAGCATTCTCGGACCTTTAGTAATCGAGAGTGATAATTCTTTTTTCGGAAAAGTTCCCAAGAAAGCTCGCGCACTGCTTGCCTATCTGGCCGCCCAGGGAGGTCAACCAGTCAGTCGCGAGCGGCTCGCAGATTTGCTATGGCCCTATCAGGGCTCGGAGCAAGCCCGGCACAGCCTTCGTAATTGCTTATTGGAGCTACGCAAGGCGCTGGGAAGAGGGGCGGCTTCGAACCTGGCGGCCGATTTCGCCAATTGCCGTATTCAGGACGTAGCGATTGATCTAGAGCTATTCGAGCGGCTTTCCCGGTCAACCCAAGTCGCCGAACTGCAGATGGCCGCTAATTTGTATCGCGGAGAATTCCTTGCTGATTTCGACATTAATTCCGAGCCCTTCCAGGAATGGCTGGCGGCCGAGCGCGACCGCACGCTAGCAATCATCTGTGATGTGCTGCACAGACTGACAACCGAGCAGGACGCGTTAGGTGAGCACGATGCTGCTATTCAGTCAGGACGCAGGCTGGTTGCGCTCGATCCACTGTCCGAGTTCGGACAGCGCGCCCTGATCCGCGCCTATGCACGCGCCGGACGGCGGGGAGAAGCGCTCCGCCAATATAAGAGCTGCGCTGAGACGTTAAAGCGAGAGCTCGGTGTAGCGCCTGATGTCGAAACGCAGACGTTGGCCAATGAAATTGCGCATTCTGGGAGTTCCGGAGAGCTCAAAGGACCGGGCCGCATCTCCGATGATGTGGACAGCGCATTGCCCGGCGGCTCGCCGGCTCATTTCTCGGCGGGGCGACCCCCCGTCCGACCGGGGGCGGCGACCTCCGACAGCGGAAAACCCCAATGGCCCTGCATGCTCCCGAGCATTTCCGTGGCAGTGGCCCCTTTGCGTAATCTCACCGGAGATCCCGAGCGGCAGTTTCTGGTAGAGGCCTTCACGGACGACCTGGTCACGGACCTATTGCGACACGGCCGCGGCCTATCCCTGAAGCCGCTAAGAGACGAGCGCGGGGTCTCCGGAACTGCGGCTCGGGCGACCGAGCGCGAATATGACTACATCGTCACCGGTAGTGCCCAGAGCAGCGCTCCTGGCTTGCTGCGGGTCAATATGCGGATTACGGATGCGGTCACTTCGGAGTACCTTTGGGCGGGCCGGCATGAATTCAAACCCGAAGATCTCGCCCCGATCCAAACGCGAATTACCCGGCGAATATCCCGAGAGCTGCACGTTCTATTACTGCAGGCGGCGAGCCGCCGTGCGCTCGTCGCATCCGGGATGGATCTCAGCGTCACTGAGTGTTTGTCCAGTGCGGCTGACGCGCTGGAGAAAGGTCAGCGAGCCGAACTATCGGTCGAAGCACAGCGCTGGTATCTCATGGCGCTCGCAAGCGACCCGCGCAACGTCGAGGCCTTAACAGGTCTCGCTCGAACCTGTCAGCATCTTGTCAGTAATCCATGGTGGGGCGATCCCCGTGCGGCGGTCGCGGCATCCGACCTTGGCCGCGAGGCTGTGGCGATCGCGCTATCGATCGCGCCCGGGCATGCCGATGCGCAGTGTGTACAAGGAATGTTGTACTCGGCTGCGGGACAGTTGGAAGATGCGGCGCGCGCGTTCAAGCAGGCCCTGGCAATGGACCAGGCTCTTGGGATCGCGCATGGCTTTGCGGGATACAATGCCGCCTTCCTCGGTCGCGCCGACGAAACCGGGCCGGCGGTCGAGCGGGCGATGCGCCTCGATCGGGCTGATCGGCGGCACAGCATCTGGTACTATTTTGCCGGATTTGCCGAATTGCTGCTCGGCCGGACCGAGGGTGCGATCGGCCTGCTCCAGAAATCCCTGGAGCGTAATCCCAATTACGGAGCCGCGCAGCTCTTTTTGATGGCGGCGCTATCCCTGATCGGACGCCGGACCAGCGCCGCCGAGAAGGCAGAATCGTTCCGTGCACAGTATCCGGATTACCGGAAGAACACATTCGAGCAGCTGTGGTTGTCGCGCTCCAGCTGCGCGACTTATCGCGCTCAAATTCACCCGCTGTTCGAGAGAATTCGCGCTCTCGGCGTCGCAAATTAAAGCCCGGATCATGAGCCGCTGGCCGGCCCCAGCCCACGTTAGCCTGAGTGGGAAGCGACATACTGCGGGTCCGCAAACCTCGGCTTCACCATTGACGAACCGACCCGGCGAACCGAGCGCACCAGTCAATAAGCGAGGAGCCGCGGCTGCGGGCTGGCAATGTCTGTTGTCGAGTATTGGGGTGGCTGTAGGACCACTGCGCAATCTGACTGGCGATGCCGATCAGCAAAGCCTTGTAGACGGCTTCACCGACGATCTCGTGTCCTATCTTGTGCGGCACGGTAGGGGATTCTCGCTACGGCGAATTGTTGACCAAAAAACCGGGATCAATATCAATAAATCAGGGGGAGCCACTGAACCAGAAATCAAATTCCTCGTGACAGGTAGCGCTCAGCGCGGCAATCCAGGAATGGTACGGGTCAATGTTCGGATCACGGATGCCACTACGTCCGAGTATCTCTGGGCCCGCCGTTACGAATTCAGTGCCGAGCAGATGATACCGGTCCGAACAAGAATCATCCGCAGGATCTCTCGAGAACTGCATATTCTTTTGTTGCAGCAAGAAATTCGTCGCGCCTACCTGGAGTCCGGAGCGAATGTCGAGCTCAATAACTGTCTTTCCTGTGGTGCGGCGGCGCTCGAAGGAGAGTTGCGGCCGGACCTTTGCGCGGAGGCACAACGCTGGTTTCTTGCCGCACTCGCCGCCGCCCCGCACAACGTAGAAGCGCTTGTCGGCCTGGCGCGAACGTGCCAGGAGCTGGCCAGTAATCCTTGGTGGAGCGACCCCGCAGCCGCCGCGCTAGCATCCGATCTGGGGCGCGAGGTAGTTGCCATCGCGCTCGACCTCGCGCCGGGGCATGCCGAAGCTCACTGTATCCAAGGGATGTTGTATTCCGCCTCGGGAGAATTGGAAAGGGCGGCTGGGTCTTTCGAGGCGGCGCTGGCAATGGACCGAGAACTGGCAACTGCACATGGTTTTGCTGGATACAATGCTGCCTTTTTAGGCTGCAGTGGCAACACGCTGCCGGGCATTGAGAGAGCAATGCGCCTGAATCGGGCTGATCGGCGGCACAGTATCTGGTTTTTCTTCGGCGGCTTTGCCGAGCTGCTGGTGGGGCGGACAGAGGCTGCGATAGCGTTGCTCAAGAAATCATTGGAGCGCAATCCGAGTTACGGAAGCGCCCAACTGTTTCTCACGGCAGCACTGGCCCTAAGTGGGCGGAACGAAGAGGCGGTGGAGACTGCGGCGGCATTCCGGCGGCAATATCCCGACTGCCATGCCGGCGTATTCGAGCAGCTCTGGCTGGCGCGCTCGGCTTCCGCAACCTATCGCGCGCAGATTCTTCCGGTGTTCGACAAAATCCGAAGTCTCGGGGTGGCAACATAATCCGCTCCAGTGGCAATCGCCACAGACGCCTGTCTGTCGCATCGAAATAGATTTATCCGCCTTCCCGGCATTGGACTAGAAATCTAATAAAATAATTGGAAAAGGCGTTTTTCTGACGCCGGCTCGGACAGAGAGCTGACAGCATCTAGATAACATCGAGACAGGCTCAATTGTGACTGGACGCTTTCGGAGCACACCAGCCACAAGGAAAGCCACTCAAAGGAGGAACCTCAAGATGCTCAGCCTCACTAGTCGCTTTCGTGCTGACGAATATGGCGCGACTGCTACCGAATATGCCATGCTTATTGTGTTCGTCGCACTCGCTATTGCCGTTGGTGCACAGGCGCTTGGCAATAATCTCACCACGCTGTTCACAAACGTCGGTACAACCCTCTCAAATATTACGATCCCTACTCCCTAGGGTCTCGAGTGCTTCGGCGGTCGGCGGCGGAGTTCCGTTTCCGATCGCCGCTTCGAACTTGCCTGGATAGGGAGCGGGCCATGCAATCGGCGGTTCTTGTCTCTGCAGTCGCTATTCTCGCCACTATTGCGTATGGCGACGTGCGCCGGCGGCGTATCCCTAACACCCTCTCTCTTGTGATTGTCACGCTCGGGCTGATTCGTATCATCCTCATCCACGATCCCGTCGCGACAACTCGCACACTTCTGGCCGGTGCGGTGATCTTCGCAGCTGCATTCTGGCTTTTCTCGCGAGGCGTAATCGGCGGCGGCGATGCAAAGTTGGTAGCCGCTGCCGCACTGCTGATCGGTTACCGAGACCTATTCAGTTTTTTTATCCTGATGAGTGTTCTCGGCGGCGTACTCGCGCTGGCTACCCTTGTTCAGGACGAGCTTGCTCCTTGGCTGAGGCGCTTGCGGCAGTCGTCATGCGTACCGCAAAGCGAACACCAGCAACACTTGGCGCCAGGGGAACGATCAACCGTGCCCTACGGTCTCGCAATTGCCACCGCTGGGATAATAACTTTGGTTATTGCGAGGTGAGCAGCCATGTCCGCCAAGGCCGTTCTTACTGGATTGTTCTTGATCTCACTTTGCGTGGTCGTGGTTCTCGGCCTTCGTGCGTTTCCACAAAAGGTCGTCGGGAACCCGGCGCCCGAGATGCACGAAATACTCGTCGCCACAGCCCAATTGGCCCCGGGGACATTGCTGCGCGCCAAGGATGTGGCCTGGCAATCCATTAAGGGCTCTGCTGAAGCAGGCCTGATTTTGCAGCCTTCCATCGGCAGCGGCAATCCTAATCCCGAACTCGAGCAGCAGGCGCGCGCCGAAGTGTACGGGGCAGCTTTGCGCATCGGCGTTGGCGCCGGCGCGCCGATAACTCGCGGTGCGATCGTCAGACCCGGTGATCGCGACTTTCTGCAAATCGTGCTCTCTCCGGGAGCGCGAGCGATTGCGATCCCTGTGGTTATGGGCGGAGCTAGCACCGGAATTTTATATCCGGGTGACTGGGTCGATGTCGTTCTGACCCAGACCTTCAAGAGTGACCTGCCGTTGAAGCGGCGCTCCGTAGGTGAGACGGTCGTTCAGAACCTGCGTGTGCTTGCCGTCGATCCACCCGATGCAAAGGCGGGCGCTGCAGGCAACAACTTCGGCCGAACCGTTACGCTGGAGGTGACACCCGAACAAGCTGAGCGGGTCAATGTGGCGGCCGAACTCGGCAAGCTGTCGCTGACCTTGCGCAACGTCAGTACATCGGACGGGAATGGTATCGCCACTGCAGCTGCGCCTTTGGCTGCGGTTGTCAAGCCAATTTGGGCGGGCGACGTCTCGCCGGCGCTCGATGAAGCCACACCAATAGGCAAAATTGTTACCGCCGAGCAACCTGTCATAGAGGTCTTCCACGGAGCCAAGACTGTGGTCAAGGCAAAGTGATGATTGGCAAGCCTGTCCCCAATCCGCCCCAGGCGCGTCTCCCCAATGGTAATGCGGCAGCCCCGATGTCAAACGTCCAGACGCTGAGGAGCCCCCTCCAGAGCCCGGGGCTAATAGAGAAGCCTGCCAAGCTGCCTGTGGGCCGAGCCCGGTTGATGGCGTTCGTAGTGGATAAATACAGCGAAGTGTCGCTGCATTCATGCCTCGCGCAGCTCTCAGTTGCCGACGTCACAGTCAAGCGCGGGGGAATTGCCAAAGCGATTCAGTACATGGCAGTTGAAAGGTCGCCCGAGATCGTTATTGTCGACATAGCGGGTGCCGACATGCCGGCCTCCCGAGTGCACGAGCTCGCCGAGCTTTGCGAGCCCGGGGTCACGGTGATCGCCATCGGCGACCAAAACGATATCGGCCTCTATCGCGACTTAATGCAGGCGGGGGCCAGCGAGTATATAGTTAAACCAATAACCGCTCAGCTGCTTGCGAAGGCACTCGCGCGCGAACTTGGTCCGATCGAAGGCTGCTCGATCAATCGAAAGCTCGCGAAGATGGTCGCCGTCGTGGGTGCGCGAGGGGGCGTCGGTGCGACGACCCTGGCCACCCACCTGGCGTGGTATCTCGCCGATCGGCAAAGGCGTCGGGTCTTGCTGCTCGATTTAGACCTGCAAACCGGGGATTGCGCGCTCGCTCTTAACATAAAACCGACGGCCGGGTTGCGCGAAGCACTGGCTAATCCGCTACGAATCGACACTGTCTTTCTTGAGCGGGCCGTGGCGCGCTATGGCGAACGCCTCTTTGTGCTGAGCGCCGAGGAGCCGTTGCACGCCGAGGCAAACCCCACCGCCGCCGCAGTCGATACGCTTATTGCGGTATCGCGCACACAGTTTCACTACATCATAGCCGATGTGCCTCGGATTCCCGCCGAACCTTATCGGCAGGCGCTCAATATTGCGGATCTCCGGGTCATTGTAGCGGATCGGACCCTGCGCTCAGTTCGCGACACGATACGACTGCGCGATGCGATCGGCGTCGGCGACGCCCTGCATTGCGATCTTGTCGTGGTCAACCGCAACGGCGAGGGAGGTCGCCAGGCGGTGACGCTGGACGAAATGGCCAGGGTCAAGCTCCACCCGAGTTGTGTCATACCATTCCGGCCTAAGCTGTTCGCCGGACCAGGTCTGGCGCAGCGCGGCGCGTTTCTCGAAGCAGTTGCAGCTTTAGGGGCCGAAATTTCGGGGCGGCTTCCCGAGCGAAAGCCATGGTGGAGGATCGCAAGATGGTAGCGAACGGCTTTCGGCGCCATATCCCCGGCACGCGCCTTCCGGGTCCTGTCCTTGGCCCCGCCGGCGCCTCAGAAGCTGCCGCCCTTGCTGCCGACATGGCCTCGCTGAGCGAGCTCAAGGATCGGATCCGCACGGTGTTGATGTCACGGATCGATCCAAGTGTGGCCGGCCGGATTCCGCGCGCTGAGTTGCGGGTCGAAATCGCAAAGCTCGTAAACGAGATCGCGACCGAAGACCGTGTCCACCTCAATAAGCTGGAGGAAATGGCGCTAGCCGCCGACCTAAGCGACGACATGGTAGGGCTGGGCCCTCTCGAGCCGTTCCTCGACGAAGATGAAATCAGCGACATTTTGGCGAACGGACCGCATGATATCTACGTGGAGCGGAACGGAAGGCTGGAGAAGAGCGCGGCTTCTTTCCGTGACGCGGGACATCTCGTCAATATCGCACAGCGCATCGCCGCTGGCATTGGGCGGCGCATCGACGAGGCGAGCCCAATGGTCGATGCACGGCTTGCGGATGGCAGTCGCGTTAATATCGTGTTGCCGCCACTCGTGCTTAATGGCGGCAGCATCTCGATCCGCAAATTCCCAAAGCGAAGTCTGACACTCGATGGAATGGTACGCCAGGAGAGCTTATCTTTTCAAGCCGCCCGTGTGCTGCAGATCGCGGCGCGGTCGCGCATAAACATACTGATCTCGGGCGGGACCGGCTCCGGCAAGACGACTTTATTGAATGCGATTTCGCAGCACATCGATTGTGACGAACGGGTGATTACGATCGAAGATGCTGTAGAGCTGCGCCTCCAGCAGCCGCACGTCGTGCAGATGGAGACGCGTCCGCCCAACATCGAAGGCGTCGGCCAAGTCGCACAGCGCGACCTTGTCCGCAACGCTCTGCGGATGCGGCCCGACCGTATCATCGTCGGCGAGGTGCGCGGACCGGAGGCATTCGACATGCTTCAGGCGATGAATACGGGACACGACGGTTCGATGTCCACGGTTCACGCGAACTCGCCACGTGACGCGCTCTATCGGCTCGAAAATATGGTGATGATGGCCAATCTCAGCCTGCCGCTCAAGGCGATCCGCATGCACATCGCGAGCGCTCTCAACCTCGTCATACACGTCGAGCGCATGCGGGACGGGATGCGTCGAGTGCAAAGCATTATCGAGGTTGCCGGCATGGAAGGCGACGTGATCACCGCGCGGGAACTCTTCAGTTTCCAATACCGCGGCGAGCGGCAAGACGGCCGTGTAGAGGGCACGTTGCAGGCGACCCGAATGCGCCCCGATTTCGTCACGCGTGCCGCACGGTTTGGCCTCGCCCAAGAGCTGCTGGACGCGCTTGGCATCGTAAGTTCCTGAATGTTCGAGGCGCTGTTTTTTGCCGCGCTCGGCTGCGCAGGCGCCTTGGGCGGCGCGCTCTTTTGGGTTGGCCGCATTCAACGTCGCCGAGCACGTCTAGAGCCATGGCTCGGTGCCATTGACATCACATCAGGCACAAAAGGCCATGCCGTTTCCTTGCGAAGGCGAGGGCTGAAACGCAAAGCATTGCCGCTGGCACTATCGCGTCGACTCGACGCCGCCTTCGCAGCGACTGGCGACCGTATCCGAGCTCTGCACCTTGCCGCAAGCGGCATTGCAGCACTGGTGACAATTTGGTCTTGGGCCGCAGTAGTAGGTTTCCGCGCTGCGGTCGCAACCATCCTCGCCGGCATTGCAGCAGCCGGTGCACCTCTGCTGCTGCTGCGATTGTCGCAGAGCCGGTACCGGCGTCGGTTCGTTAACTTATTCCCGGACGCGCTCGACCTTATCGTCCGCGGTGTCAGAGCGGGGCTCCCAGCGCTGGATGCGATCGAACTCGTCACGCGAGAAATTCAACCGCCGGTTAGCACCGAGTTCCGGCGACTCCTCGATGAACTTCACATCGGCACCGAGATGGAAGAAGCGCTGCAGCGAGCCGCAGCCCGTGTTCGCGCGCCGGATTTCCAGTTCTTCGTAGTGAGCCTGTTGCTGCAACGCCAGACAGGGGGCGCCATTGCCGAGCCTCTCTCCAATCTTAGCGCCATTATTCGTCAGCGCAAGGCGCTCCGTTCAAAGGCCCGCGCTCTAACGGCGGAGGCGCAGGCCTCTGCTGTAATTATAGCGCTGACCCCGATCGTCGCCGGCTTCGGTCTCTTCTTGGTAAACCGGGAGCTTATGTCCGCTCTATTCCTTGATCCTCGCGGCCGATTCATGCTGGGGCTTGCTGTCATTGGCCTGCTGCTTGGCATCGGCACGATGAAAGCACTGATAAGCAGGGCCCTGCGTTAGAATGTCGTCAATCGGCATCGGCGCCTTGAGTCATGTTGCCCACACCTATCTTGCTCTCCGGATTGGCCAGATGTGGTTTGGCCCACTCGACACGTGCATACTCGTCCTGGCGCTGGCGGCGGCAACGGCGTCGGCGCTCAAACTGTGGCGGATAGCACAATCGGAGGATCGTCAGAGGCGACTTTTCAATGCACTCTGCGGAGTGCCGATGCCGAGCCCGGAACCGTCGCAGCGACGACATTTCCCCTGGTACCAACGACTCGGCACCTTCGTTGCGGCGAACCAGATCATCAGTAAGCCCGAGCAAGAGCGGCTGCTAGCAGGTCTCCTTGCCGCCGGGGTCAAGCGGCATGACGGGCTACCCGCTCTGGTCGGAGCCAAGGTGTGCAGCGCTGCCGCCTTTTCTCCACTCTGCTGGCTGCTGTTCGAGTGGCGTCAGTTTTTTGTCGGCGCGATTATTATCCGATTGATGTGTTGCGTCGGCGCTGCAGTCATGGGCTGGCGTTTTCCTGAGGCTCTTCTATCGCGGTTCGCGGCGAGGCGGCGGTCCCGTCTCGAAACGGGTATGCCCGATGCACTCGATCTCCTGGTGATTTGCGCTGACGCGGGGCTCAGCTTGGATAGCGCAATCGAGCAGGTTAGCCGCGTTCTCCTTTCCTCGAACCCGGAAGTCGCGGAAGAGTTCGCCGCTACAGCCGCGGAAATGCGTGTCTCAGCCAGCCGAGGTCAGGCCCTGGAGAACTTGGCTCGCCGGGTGGGTATCGCGAGTCTAAGCGGCATAGTCGCGGCGCTCAACCAGTCGATTAGATTCGGAACACCGCTTGCCGACTCGCTCCGGATCTTGGCCGCCGAAATGCGCAGCGAGCGTCTCGCGCGCTTTGAAGAAAGGGCGGCTCGCCTCCCGGTCCTTTTGACTTTGCCTTTGATGACATTCGTTCTGCCGTCGCTGATTATTGTAATCGGTACTCCTTTGGCGCTGCGCATAATGGATATGCTTGGAAAGGGTCCGTGAGCAATCCACTCCCATCACTGCTGATTAGGGCGGTTGCACCGCTTTGCCGGGACAAGAGCGGCGCCAGCGCGACGATTGTGGCCATTGCGCTTCCTGCGTTGATCGGGTTTGGTGCTCTCGGAACCGAAGCCGGGCTCTGGTTCACCATCAAATTGCGGAACCAATCCGCTGCCGATGCCGCGGCCATCGCAGCCGCGGACGAGGTGATCGCAGGGAAAACCGATGTCAGCCGCGACCTGACGCCAGCAGCAAGCGAGGCCGCTGCTCGGAATGGCTACAACGGAAGCGCCCCGGCGGTCACTTACCCCTATAGCGACGGCGTTATCAGGAATGGCGTGGCGGTTATTTTGCAGCAAACGCAGAAAGCCTTGCTCGCTACAATGTTCCTGCCGGAAGTGACAGTGGCCAACAGAGCAGTCGCGGTGATCGAGCCGCGCGACAGGCCTTGTATCCTGGCGCTTGGCAACAGTGGCACAGATATCGAAATAGCCGATTCCACACGCCTTTACCTCACCGACTGTTCGGCCGTAGCAGATTCGATTAGCGCAACTGCCATCGATCTGCATGGCAGCACCAGCTCGATAGCGGCGACAACCCTCGTCACTGTCGGTGAAGTTTCCTTGCAAGGAAACCCGATCGATCCTGCCGCAGCACCGCCGCAGTTCGATTTGACTTCGCCCGCAATGATCGGCGCATCAAGCGTTCCCGACCCATACGCAGCCGCCCTTACTCATGCCTTCCTTACGAGCGCCATGCCGACAAGCGGCCGCTGTAGATCCAGCCGGGCCGGCGGTGTCAGAACGTACACGGGAAATTGCATTGTAGCGGGCACTTCACTCACCCAGACCCGGATCAAGCTTTCGGCCAACACGCAAATTTCTGGAGCGTGGACGATCCGTGCTGGGCAGACGGTTGACCTGTCGCCCGGTGCTTATTGGGTCAGCGGTGATTTGAGCCTGCAAATGACCGCAGTGCTAAAGTGTTCGGCATGTGATAACAACAAAGGCGTTGGTGCTACGATTATTCTGCCGGCGCAGGCCAACACGGTTGGTGCGATATCGATAGCCTCCGGCGCAATCATCAATCTCAACGCCCCCAATGCTGGGCCCTTCGCCGGCCTTCTGATCGTTCAGGATTCTAACGGCTTGCCTCCCGGCACACGCTATGCCTCGAGTTACAGCACGATCGGCGGAGCACCCGGCTCGACGCTCAACGGACTGCTTTATTTTCCGAACTCGTCGCTAACGTTTCACGGAGACCCCAGCGTCGCCGGCCTCAAATGTTTGCTGGTGGTGGTCAGCACAATGACTATCGATGCGGATTCGAGTCTGAACAGCTTCGGATGTGTCAGCGCCGGCCTCACTAATTTTCTGACCGTCAATACCGTCGCCCTTGCGGAATAAAGGATGATGAGCTTCAGAAGGCGTTGGGGTGCGCCCAGGGTCACGCTTGCTGCTGTCCCGCGAAGCTGCCAGGGTAGCGTGGCCGTTGAATTTGCCCTCGTAGTGCCGGTTATTATCGTGATCGGCGTCGGAATCGTCGATTTCGGGATGCTCGCGGCGAAATCGGCCGGACTAGTGGCATCGGCGCGTATCGGCGGCGAATATGCGAGGCATCATCCGCTCGATACCACCGGCATACAGAACTCTATGCAGAGTGCAATGAGCTCTGCGCCGGCGCTCACCTTTCCGACGAAATTTGCATGGAGCTGCGAATGCGATGATGCTACTCCGATCGCCTGCAGCCAGTCCTGTTCCACTAACGGCCGCCCTGGTCCAAATCGCGTCTTCATGAGGGTTAGTGCAAGCCAAATCTTCACACCACTGGTGCCGTGGCCCGGGTTTCCGACCACCCTCACTGCGATCTCAGAGGTGAGGCTTCAATGAACCGGTGCAGGCCGTTAGCGAGCGCGGCGGAAGAGGGCGCGGCGGCTGCGGAAGCGGCCGTCATCATGCCGGTGCTCCTGCTGGCGATGGTCGGCGTCTTCGAGTTTGGGCGCGCCTTCTGGACCTACAATACGATGCAGCTCGCCATTGAAGATGCCGGCCGTTACGCGATGGTCTACAACCACGGATCGCCGGCCGCCTGTGGTGCTCAGCAGCAGGCTTCAAATTGCCCTTCTCTGTCGAATACCTCGCTTGCGAATTGCGCGGCGTGGCACGCGAAGCAAGTGTTGTCTGCTTACCAGCTCCCCGATATCAGCGTGTCCGTGCAGGAGGATGCGAGCTCATCACCGGCCACGGCAACCGTCTGCGCGAGCTTTTCGTTCAATTTTAATGCCCCGCGGCTGCTCCCGTATGGGCCCCTCGAACTCACGAGTCGGGTGACCGTCCCCCTCCTCTAAGGCCAGATCTCAGACTGATTTCGAAATCGCGAGATCGGGTGTGCCACGATCGTTTCTTCAAACTGCCGACGATCACGCCGACAAGATGTCGGCAATGCGTTTGCGTAGCGCAGTGCTCTTGAACGGCTTTGCAAGAAGTGGGAGGCCCGCCTCGCCATTCGCATTGAGGACGTCCACATGCCCTGATATCAGCAGCGCCATCAAGCCCTGCTGCCGCTCCCGGGCTCGGTCTATGACCGCCAGGCCATTCATTTCGGGCATCGCGTAGTCAACGACCAACAGGTCGAGAGGCCCCTCTCTTTCGATAATCTCCAAGGCTCGGGAAGGGGTGTCCGCTTCCCAGACTATGTAGCCGTCGGCTCGCAGAACCGATACGACAAAGGTCAATACGTCCGCGTCGTCGTCGCACACCAGAACGCGTGCCTGCCCCGGCTTGATTACGGATGGGTCAGGCTGAGCTTCGGCGAACGCAATGCCCGCGTTCTTGGCGCGCGGCAACCACAGTTCGACCCTTGTGCCCTCGCCGGGCCTACTGGCGATCTGCACCGATCCTCCCGACTGCACCGCGAAGCCGTGCACAATCGACAGGCCCAATCCCGACCCGCGCCCGGCTTCTTTCGTCGTAAAGAATGGCTCGAAAGCTTGCGCCAGCACCTCCTGTGCCATGCCAGTGCCAGTATCCGATACCGACACCACAAGATACTGGTTGTCGGGAAGATTGGGGGCCAGATGGTCGCTGCCTGCCCGCCACTCCTCCGCCGCAATTTGCAGAGTCCCGCCATTGGGCATGGCGTCGCGCGCATTCAAAGCGAGATTTAGAATTGCCAATTCCAGCTGGTTCGGGTCGACCCATGCCGGCGGCAGGTCGGTTTCTGAATGGGTAGCGAGGCGGATTTTAGGGCCGATCGTTTGCCTCAGGATCTCTTCCGCCCCGCCGATGACGCTGGGAAGATCGACTGGTCTTGGTTCCAACACCTGGCGCCGGCCGAAGCCGAGCAGCTGCCGGGTAAGTGCCGCGCCACGCTCAGCGGCACCAAGAGCTGCCTGCAATGGCGCAGTCAATCGCGGAGCATCGCCGATACGGTCCTGGACTAATTCGAGGTGCCCGATTATCGCGGTCAGCAGGTTGTTGAAATCGTGAGCGATGCCGCCTGTCAACTGGCCGACAGCTTCCATTTTGTGTGCCTGGCGTAACTGATCTTCAGCGCGCTCACGCTGTTCGATTTCCATTTCCAGCCGTTGGTTGGCAGCGGTGAGTTCCGTGGTCTTCGCGGTTAAATCAAAGTTCAACCGCAATCCGTTCACGAAAGTGCGGGTCGAATTATAGGCCGCGAGCGCAATCGCAGCGGCGAACACCACCATCATGTCGCCATGGACACTCCACCCGTCAAAGAAGAAGCGGCCAGCCAGCGGGAGCGAAGCGGGAAAGACGTAAGCGATGAAGGCGGGCAGGTAATTGGAAAACGCAATGAGAGAAGCAACGCACATTCCGCCGATGACAAAAGCGACGAATGTCTGCGCGACGAGGTCATCCGACAACAGAGCCGCGGCGCCGGCGCCCCACAGTAGTCCCGACAGACCCGATCCTATCGTTGCGCAGATCGCCCATTTGGTTACGGAATGGAGGTGCTGAGTATCTCGTCGGTGACGGGCCCACCCAAACGCACGAACCGCCGTCAAACCGAATGTCAACGCGAGAAATGCCAGCCACCAAACCTGTCCCACACAGGAGGCCAATACGATCGCGACCAACGCGGAATTGACCACGTTCACGATCAAGACCATCGGGATGTGCTGGTAGAGCGCCTGGATCTGCGCGTTATATACTGCGTCTGCGATGCCGGTTCGTTTCACATCGCCTCGCTTGGCACTGCAAGTCTCGGGATCGCGCTGAAACCCAGAGCGCGGCTATAGCCGCGCCTATCTGCTTAATCGTTGCAGGCCCGCTGATGATCAGCGGATCTTAGGCGTGGCTGGATCTTAACCAGTGCGAGTCAGCCCGACGTCAATTTCACGTCTTGGTAGATGTCAAAAAAGCGGCTGAAATTTAAGAACTTTCGGCTCGGCGCGATCAAACTTGCCGGAACGCAAGTTGCGCGGCCACTGACTGCCTGTGCGCACAGTGGCGGCGGGTAGAGTACGCGCTATTTGCCTGCTGTCTGTGACAGTTTGCGCGACAGCTCCACTGCCATCTTTTGATGCTGCTCCAGGGCGGGAAGTGTCTTTTGCGCAGTTTATCTCAGCTGGGTGTGTTGGACCCGAGCGCTCCTCTTGCTGAAAGGGCTTCACGGCTTTGTTGGGGTCCTCAACCATGCAGCGCACGTACTGATCGTCAAACGCCTTGCCATGCGGGGGTTTGCGGCGGCATTGTCAAGTTACACAACCCTAGCGGGCTAGGATTGACGTTTAGATACCACGACAATCCCTGCCCAGGATGCAACCATTGCTGGTGTTCAAAACCTAAACTTGACAATGGCGCTCAGAGCCAGGTAAGACCTGCTCGAAGTTTTCTACTAAGCCATTGATTTTAATTGGTGCGGGCGGGGAGACTTGAACTCCCACGTCC